>JANPKU010000195.1:0-2014 GCA_031426215.1 Actinomycetes bacterium | reverse complement strand
AGCGCTGTTCGACGCGCTCGCACGACACGTTGCCGACGATGCGGTGATGTGCGTCGACGTCGGCAACAACGCCTACTCGTTCGGGCGTTACTTCGAGGTCGAGCGACAGTCGGTGCTGATGTCCGGCTACCTCGGCTCGATCGGCTTCGCGTTGCCCGCTGCGTTGGGCGCCTGGGCGGCAGTTGGTGAGCACCGCCAGGTCGTCGTCGTCGCCGGTGACGGCGGGTTCGGTCAGTACGCGATGGAGATGACCACTGCGGTCCGCCACGAGATGGACATCACCGTTGTCCTGCTCGACAACGGCGAACTCGGCAAAATCTCCAAGGAACAGCGCGCCGGTGCCTTCGATGTGTGGCAGACCCGCCTGGTGAACCCGGACTTCGCCGAGTTCGCCCGCTCGTGCGGTGCCTTGGGCGTCACTGTCGCTGAACGCACCGCGCTCGACGACGCGCTGACAGATGCGTTGTCGCACCGGGGGCCGGCGCTGGTGCATGTTCACACCGATGGGGGGCTGTTGTGAGGCGCAGAGGCAACGGCGTCAGGCGCTGATGCCGCCGTAGGGGATGCCCGCGAGATGGTGCATCTCGCGGTCGAACGTCGTCAGGTCGTCGAGGCACAGCTCACTGACATGGGCATGACCGCATGCGCGGGCCAGCACGGCCATCAGCTCGACCGTCGACTCCAGGAAACGCGTCAGGCGTCGGGCAGCGTCGTCGACGACGAGGCGTTGGCGCAGCCCGGGCTTCTGGGTGGCGATGCCGACGGGACAGTTGTCGGTGTTGCACGCCCGCATCCCCAGACAGCCGATCGCCTGGATCGCGGAGTTGGCGATCGCCACGGCGTCCGCACCGAGCGCAAGGGCCTTCACGAAATCGGTGTGGGTTCGTAGACCGCCGGTGATCACCAGGGTGACGTCGGAGTTGCACGCGTGGAGGTGACGGCGGGCCCGGGCCAACGCCGGGATTGTCGGGACCGAGATGTGATCTCGGAACATCGAAGGTGCAGCACCAGTGCCGCCGCCGCGTCCGTCGAGGATCACGTAGTCGACGCCGATCTCGAGCGCGGAGTCGAGGTCTGCTTCGACGCGCTGCGCTGACAGCTTGGCCCCGATCGGGACTCCACCGGACACTTCGCGCACCTGTGCGGCCAGGTCGCGGAAGTCGCCGATGGTGCGAAGGTCGATGAATGTGGCGGGAGATACTGCGTTGGTGCCCTCGGGCAGCCCGCGAACCTCCGCGATGCGACCGACAACCTTGTTGCCCGGTAGGTGGCCACCGGTTCCGGTCTTGGCGCCCTGGCCGAACTTGAAGTGGAACGCTTGCACGTCGCTCACCTTGTCGAGCGACCAGCCGAACTTCGCGGAGGCGAGCTCGTAGAAGTAGCGCGAGTTCTCCTGTCGTTCCTCTTCGAGCATGCCGCCCTCACCCGAACAGATCCCCGTACCTGCACCTTCGGCCCCGCGGGCGAGTGCGACCTTCGCTTCCTGCGACAGCGCACCGAAACTCATGTCGGACACGAACAACGGGATGTCGAGGTGCAGTGGCGCGACGGCCGATGCACCGATGGTGACATTGGTTCCCACGGCCTCGTCGTCGAGGAGCGGTCGCCGCGACAGCTGCGCCGTCACGATCTGGATGTCGTCCCACGCCGGCAGGCGATCGTGGGGAACTCCCATCGCCGTCATCGGTCCGTGGTGGCCGAGCTTCGCGAGTCCATTCGCCGACAGTTCGCGGATCGCAGCGACGTGGGGCTCGTCGGGGGTGCCGTGCACATCCTGGTAGGCGCCCTGATAGGCGTCTCGGTCGTAGGGCTGGGGGTGCTCGAGCTCCCACTCACCGATCTCGTCGGCGTCGACCATCAGCTGGTCGTCGTCGACCCACGAACTGAACTTCGGCAGGCGTTCGTCGTTGTTGTACGCACTGATCCCGGTGCGAAAGCCGTAGTCCCAACCGTGGACGCCGCACACGAGGTCGTCTCCGCGCACGCTGCCGTCGGCGAGCAGCGCACCGCGGTG
>JANPKU010000194.1:0-2320 GCA_031426215.1 Actinomycetes bacterium | reverse complement strand
GCCGACCTCGCCCGAGGCGAGAGTCGGGTTGGCCGACGTCCAGTTCGCGGCAGTGCCGCGGCGAAGTTGGATGCGTCCGGCCATCAGATGGTCCCTCCGTCGTAGGTGGTGTCAGAGAATTCGTCGTCGTATTCGCCGCCGTCGATGCCGTCGAGGTACACCTCGTCGGGTGCACCGCCGTCGATCGGTGGTTCAGCGGGTGGGACGGTCAGCGCGAGCGTGAGCGTCGTGCCGTTGTTGAGCGAGAGGGTCGCCGTGGTCTGCGGCACCGAGCGCGCCCACGTCGACGGGTAGGTGGTGATCGTCCCGCCGACCATCGGACCGGCAGCGCCACCGTCGACGACACCGGCGATGTTGATGCGGTACACCTTCTGGCGGGTCGTCGTGTTCAGCGCCGCCAGATCGGCAGCGGTCCACGCCAGGGTGAGCGTGTCGGCCGTCGTCATCGTCGCCGTGCCGACGCCGGGATCGGCGGTGAACGGATCGCCCGCGCCGGTCTTCATCGTCAGCACCGGCGACGTGAGGACGCCACCGGTAACCGGGATCGCCAGCGAGTACGCGTAGCCGGCGATCGCATGGATCGCGAGGTCGGGCGGACGGCCGTCGACGGTGACGCGGCTCACGGGCGACCCGGCGCAATCCGTGAAGAAGCCGACGCCACGGTCAGACCTTGTCGGTCGAGGTGTTCAACGTCGCCAGACCGGTGCCGAGCACGGCCGACGCGACGGACAGCCAGAGCACCGCCTGCGTGTCCGAGACGACGCCGTAGGCGACGACGATGGGCTGCAGGGCGAGCAGGACGCGGTAGATGTAGGCGCGAGTGGATTCGGTCATGACGGCTTCTCCTCTGTGACTGACGACGTGATCGTCGTCGTGGTGATCGGGGTGTGCGGGTTGGCGTCGACGTGGCGGCGCAGCGTCGAAATCTCGGCGCGCAGCTCAGCGATGATCACCAGCGCGGCGGCCTCCCGGGACTCCGAGCGCGACAGGCGCGACTCGAGGTCAGTGATTCGTCGTTCCAGTTGCTCAACCAAACGTCCCGCCGCTCCCGTGATGATGTCCGCCGTTTCGGCCTTGGTCTTGCGGCGCACGAACCAGGCGCTCAGCAGCGCAGGGATCGCGGCGCCGAGTGCACCGATCAGGAACGGGTCGAGACTGACGGCGGCGAACATCACTCACGCCCCGAGCCCGAGACGATCCGCCACAGGCGAACCGACGCCAACGCCGGCATGATCCACACGACCAGCCAGGCGAACAGCGACACCGGACGAACGACCGACGTCCACTCGGCAGCACGCTCGAAGTGGAACGCCAGCCACACGTAGGCGACGGCATAGATCGTTGCGAGCGTCGACCCGGCGGCGAACAGTGGGCGCAGCTCAGGGAACGAATGGCGGGCTGCGATCGCCATCGCGACCGCAGCACACGACGACATCCCGATCGACGCCCAGATGATCCCCAGGTCGGACCACATCAGGCACCCACGAACGTGGCGCGCTCGGCGGTCGACATCCAGAACGGTTCGGTGAGCGTCGAGAAGAACGGGTGGAGCTTGATCAGCCCGACGTTGGCCCGGTTGACGAGCTCGGTGTACGCGTGCTCCGAGGGCAGCAACCGCATCGACACCGCACCGTCCCACACCCAGCGGCGTGCGTCGCTACGGTCATCGGCATTCCCGACGAGGATGAACATGCGGTCACTCTCCAGATCAATGGGTGGCAGCGGGGGTGCCGGTGGCTTCAGCGACTCCTCGTAGGCGAGGACCGCAGCGGGGACCACGTCGCCGACGACGAGGCGGATGTGCCACGGTTCGCTCTGCGCCTCGAAGCTGAACCCGT
The DNA here is from genome assembly GCA_031426215.1 of Actinomycetes bacterium. Lineage (GTDB taxonomy): Bacteria > Actinomycetota > Acidimicrobiia > Acidimicrobiales > Ilumatobacteraceae > Sva-07. The sequence continues at coordinate 482 of JANPKU010000194.1, read as the reverse complement.
AACGGACGGCGGCAACCTCGAACCACGGCAACGCCGGAGCGATCGACGCCGCATCGTCAGGGCCGACACCGTCGGACAGGTCACCGTCGAGCGCTGCGTCGACCGCGAGGCCGAGGCCGTGGTTCGACGTTCCGGGAACCGCAGCCATCGCCGTGTTCGGACGCTGATACCAGCGGATGCCGTTCCACATCTTCCACGGACGACCGTTGATCGGCGTCGTCTGGTAGCGGGACACGAACAGGTCGCGCTGCTGCTCGAAGCTGCGATAGCACCCGCCGTACGTGTAGGTCAGGTGGTACCCCTTGGTGGCACCCTCGGCGCACAGGGCGCGCCAGCAGCGGGCAGCGTTCGGGTGCAGGAACCCTCGCGGGCCGACCTGCTCCAACATCGTCGCCGGCAGCCGCCCGTTGTCCACGCCGACGAGCGAACGCGGCAAGGTGACGGGAAGGATGGTGAGGGGCATCAGGTGGCGGCCTCGTAGG
>JANPKU010000193.1:0-10611 GCA_031426215.1 Actinomycetes bacterium | reverse complement strand
CTGTTGCAACTCCCGCTCTCGTTCTTGCTCGAAGTATCGCTGTAGCGCCTCCCGCTCCTGTCGTTCGGCCTCCTCGTCGATCACGAACGTCTCGTAGGTGCAGGTGGCGTTCCTGTCGGCCCACTCGTCGATGTCCATGAGGGTGCGGAACTTGACGCCCCGGTTGTTCTTGCGTGGGTCGATGAGGGTCATGCGGGCACGGGCGCCGAAGGTGGCGCCCGCCGAGACCATGTCGACGAACTGCAGGAGGTCGGCTGCTACCTTGCGCCGCCGACCCTCGTAGATCACGTACCCGCGGTTGCCCTTGCGGTGGCGGGCGAACATCTGCTCGAGGATCCAGACGCCGTCGCCGGTGTCGAAGTAGATCGGCTTCGAGTGGAGCATGAAGGCGCGATCAGGCTTGCCCCATCGGAACGTTGCGGGGTCGTTCGGGTTGTCGGTGATGAACCACTTGCCGGTGTCGTGCGCGTCGTACAACCAGCACATGTCGCCGTAGGTGGCTTCGCGGGAGATGATGTCGTCGGCCGCGAGGTAGCGGGTCTGCGCCTCGATGATCCGACCATCACCACAGACGACGTCGGCGATGTGGTCACGCTCGCCATCGGCTGAACGCATCGGCACTTCCGTGGTGGCACCCCGCGACTCGAAGAGGTATTGCACTTCTCGGTGCCACTCGCCCTTCTCGGTGTCAGAGCTGTAGGTGTGGGCGCTGCCCGGCTTGTGCGCCCAGTGCGGCAACACCTTGCCGTTGCCGGGGCGGGCGACCATCTCCCACCGGCACTTGTGGTCCCAGCAGAGGGCACGTTGGCCGAGCTTCGCAACGGGGGCGAGCTCGCCATTCACGAGCGCGTACTGAGCCATCACTTCACCGGCCTATTGACATGGGTCGCGGTGTTCGTAGACTGAGTGTCAGTCATGGGAGCTGATACCTCCTGTGGCAAGAGCCCCTTCGTCGCCCGCCTCCAAGTAGGTGACGTCGGGGCTCGTCTTGTTCTCGGTCCAACTTGGACCGACCCCGCCCATTGTAGTATCACGCGCGCGACCGTGATGGAGAGTGGCGCTATCACTCACCACCCTCACCGCACCCTCCCCCTGTGCGTCGGGTCGTAGTCGACCGTCAGGAACGCCGGCGCCACGTAGCTGACGACGTCACCGTGTGCGATCCGCTGATCCGTCGCGGCGTGTGTCGCTCGGGCGTCACGTTCGGCACGTTCGACGCCTCGCCGCCAGGCGTCAGCCTGTGCGTCGGTCATCCAGGTGGGGGGTGTCACGCGACCCTCCGGACGACACCGAGGCGGCCGATGGCCTCGACGCACTCCTCGCCGTACGCGGCGAACCACACGGGCATGAAGATCGACCCGCCAGCGAAGTCGAAGTACTCGAACGGGACGACCGCGCCGTCACAGTCGGCCCACAGGCGGTTGTGCCACTTCGACTTCGCGTGGCCGATGAGGGCGACGCCGTTGCGGTGCTGGATGAAGCGATCCACCCACGCGGTCGCGTTGGAGTATGGCGGGTTCATCCAGACGCGGCCCTCCCACGGTTGGGAGAGGCCGTCGTCTTCCTTCGTGAAGAACCTCGCCGCCGGAATCCAAGGAATGCCCGACGGAGGCGCACAGACGTCGATGTCGAAGGTCAGCCCCATCGCCTCGAAGATGTGGGCGGGGGTGTAGTAGTCGTCTCGCGTCTCGCGCTCCTGCGCAACGCCGAACAGCGCCGGCTGGGTGGCCGCCTCACTTGTGCTATCCACGTCTCTCGTCGTCCTCACGTCGTCGGTTGGCATCGGGGTCAGGGGGTGACGCCCGGCCCTCCCTCGGCTGCAACCGGGGGAGGGCCGAACCTCAGCAGCTCAGAAGGGTTCGAGGTCTGCGACGACCTTCGTCGCCTTGTAGGCGTCGAACTTCCGGGCCACCTCGATCTCGTCCGTCGTCGGCGCCGAGAGCATCCACGGCGCTGACTGCCCCGGCTTCGCGGTGCCCTTGCCGAGTCGGCCGAGGACGACCTTGCCGACGTTGGGTCGCAGTTGCGAGGCGAGCACGCGGGGGAAGATGAGTGCGTCCTCGTACTCCTCGGCCTTCTTGTCGCCGTCGAGTACGGCGACGTTGGCCCGGATCGGGTTCGCCGGCCCGAACGACGTCTGCATGTCGGTGAGTGCCTCGCTCACTTCGATGCGCAGGAGCGCGCCGAGGAGGTCGGCCAACGGCAGGTTGTCGCCGCCGCTGGAGGGGGGTGCGTAGTCAGTCATGTTGCTTTCCTTTGCTTGTCGGTTTCCACCGTCATTTGCCCGTGACGGTGTGGGTGTCGGGGTTCTCCGTCATCGACCCGTGACGGCGTCGGGGATCAGGGGGCGACGTCGATGACGAACGCGCCGTCGACGAAGGCGAGCGCGAGCGCTCCGCGGTGTCGTGCGCACGCCGCCTCGATCACGAAGCCGTGATCGTCGAGCAGGGCGCCGACAGCCACGTCGCCGCATGTCGCGCAGACCTCGGTCGAGTACCGGGGCAGGGTCGCGGTGTCGTGGAAGGAACTGGTGGTCACGATGCCAACCTGATGATGTGGCCGATGGTCGAGTCGAACCGCCAGTGGTTGCGGCGTTCGCTGCCAGCGTCGGTCACCAGGTACTTGGGATGACGTACCGCTTCCAGTGCCTCAGCGAAGGCGATCATCGCCTGTTGGGGGGTCGGTCGGTGCTCAACCATGCTGGTCAACATGTGTCCGTCGCCTACTCTGACCTTGGCGCTGACGTAGTGCTGTCCCGTCCACGATGAGTACAGAACGTCGTACTCGGGGCACACGTAGGCGATCACGTTGTGCGCTCGGATCACGTCCCTGGCCTCGGCCACGACCGCACGGTGACGTTCGGGTGGTGCAGCAATCTCGGATGATCCACTCACGCCCCCACCTCCACCAACGCCGGGTGTTCACCGCTAAAGTCGAAGGCGAGCATCCCGCCGACGAACGCCCGGCAGGTGGCACGGAACAGGATCGCTTCCTCGGCGCCGAGCATCCCGCAAGCCGCCCCGGCGGGAACCGTCGGCCATTCGGCGGCGTCGTCGAGGGACACGAAGCGGACGATGGTGCGCACCGTGTCGTCGTCGTCGGCCTCCGCCGCGGCGAGGGCGACAACACCGGACATCGTTGCGATCCGACGTTCGGTGTAGCGCGGGCAGTCCTTCGATGGCAGCAGATGGAAGTCTGCGTGGGCGTGCAGTGCTTCCGTGCGCTTCATGTCGACCCACGCCTTCTGGCGCGCGCCGAGGGCGCCGTAAGCCTTACGCAACTCCACGACCGACGGGTGATCCCCGCCTAACTCTTCGCCCTCATCCGGCGTCGCGGCGACGGTGGTGATCGCCCTGTCGGTGATGGGCGGGGCGAGCCGGTAGCCGATCACCAGAGGGCTGTCGTGGTCGAGTGCTGCGCCGTGCGGGCAGCCGTCCCAGTAGTCACACCACTTGGGGTTGCACAGGGTCGACGCCGGGTTGGCGGGGAGGTCACGTCCTTGCCCGACGACGATGGTCTCGTACAGGTTCATGAGGTCGAGCGCCTTGCCGACCACCGCCTGCTCGTGCGCTGGCGTGGGGGTCGTGATCCGACGCTCGAACCTGACCGGGGTGCGCGCCCCGGGGAACATGATGATGTCGAACGCGAACTCGACGGTGGCAAACTCGGGCCACCTCCGTCGCGCCGCCCAGGTGTAGAGCGCCGACTGGTTCTGCTTGCGGGGCGACTCCTTCCCCTGTGGCCACGCCTTGCCGGCCGTCTTGTGGTCGGTGAGGCGGATGGTGGTCCCGATGGACGACACGAGGTCGGCGCCGAGCTTGAACGTGCGCCCCGACTGGGGGTCGGTGAAGTGCTCGTTGATCTCGACGGCGAGGATTGTGTGCTCGAGCCCGAGCCACCAATCCTCGTTGATGTACGAGGTGACCATGCGCTCGATGAGCTCGAACGCTGCGGCGATGTCGGGCACGCGGTCGGACCACTTGAACTGGTCGATCGGGGTGTTGTCGTAGAGGTCGATCGTGGTCGACACCTCGAAGATCCGGCACCCCTCAGCGATCATCTTGGCGACGTCGGGCAGGGCCGACGGGTTGTCGATGCGCTGCTCGTAGTAGCTCGCGAGCGCAGCGTGGAAAGCGGTACCGACAGCACGATCTGCGCCGCCCACTTGCTTGACCCAAGCGGGCCGCTGGAGGCCGTACTGGAAGCCTCGCAGGCAGGTGTCCGCGTTGCCGAGCATGGACTGAGTGATGGCGTGATCCGTCATGCCCGCACCCCCTTTTCATGGTGTGAGCTGGTAGAATCATGAGCAAGGGCCGACCACTGTTGGAAGCAGTAGCCGGCCCTCTGACCACCGAATCCCGCGGAAGGGGACTCAAGATGGCTAGAGCCAGTGTATGTGACACGGTTGGCGTCCGGGGACACCTGTTGACGACTACGAGCGTGTGGCGGCGTAACGAAAAGGGACGTCAAGTCGTTGACGTGGTCTGCGACTGCGGGACGCGCAAGACGATCTTGGCGTCGTCCATCGGCAGGGTCAAGAGCTGTGGGTGCTACCAGGTGAAACACCCGGCACGGTTGCGGCACGGGATGTCCCGCACCCCGATCCACACTCGTTGGTTGGCCATGAAGTACCGGAGTACGGGCTTCCACCCCGGCTACGAAGGCGTGGGGCGAGACCCCCGCTGGGATCGCTTCGAGGAGTTTTACGCCGACATGGGGCCGACGTTCTTCGATGGCGCCTACCTCGGTCGCATCGGAGATGTCGGCGACTACACCAAAGACAACGCGAGGTGGATCACTCCGGCGGAAAGCGGGGTCGAGGCGACGAATCGATTCGCACGCCGAATGCCTGACGGTCGACGCGTCATCGACGCAGCGATCGAGCTCGGAGTGGTTCGTCCGCGTACGGCGCTGGCGCGCGTTGACGCCGGCTGGGACCCTGACGATGCGATTCGTCGTCCACCCAGGTTCAGCGGGAGGTGGCATCAGAAGTAGTGCGCTCATGCGCTCGTCCTTTCGTCGTCGCCCCACGTCGCCGACTCGATGAGGGCGAGCAGGGGGCGTGCGTCTGCGTACAGGTTCTGCGGGTAGGTGACCCGCTTGGGTCGCGGCGGGCGCCCACCGTTCTCTTCGCGCAGGATGCGGCGACGGTCGGCGCCGGTGGTGCCACCGAACACGCCGATCGACGGCGTCCCTTCGCGCATGAGCTGCAGCTCCTCGTCGAGGCATGGGCGGCGCACCGGGCAGGTGGCGCACATGGCGACCGCCTTGCGTTCGGCGATGGTGTGGCCGTTGCGTTTGCCGGGAAGCATCGTCTGGGCGAACATCTCGTCCATCCCGAGGCAGGCGGCGTGGTCGCGCCAGGTCACGGCCCAATCGCCTCTCGCATCCAGGTGGCCAGCTGCTCGACCGTCATGACCGCCCGCCAGTCCCCGCCACGGAGACGGATGAGGGTGGCGGCGAAGGTGGCGCCGGCGTTGATCCGTTGCTGTTCGGCCTCGACGGGCTTCACCCGTACCGCCCGCGACACGTCGGCCCAGTTGGCGACCTGGAGGACCGTCGACGGCACGCCCTCGAGGTCGCCTTCGTCGTCCATGCGTCCGGCGCCGAGCTTGCGGCGCACCGGCCACCCGGTGAGGTCGTGGAGGAGCGCGGCGGCCTCACGCTCGGCGATGTCGCCTTTGACCTTGTTGGCGTTGGTCATCGAACCACCCGCCACCCCTGGTCGATGCGGAACGACTGCTCGAAGTCGTCGCCGTCGAGCACCCCGAGGAACGCCTCGCGGCCGACGGCGGTGACGGTGACCGATGTGCCCAGGGCGAAGGCGTCGCGGGTGACGGTGTCGCCGGGGGCGAGGGGGCGCGTTGCGTGGAAGGAACTGGCGGTCATCACGCCACCGCCAGTGCGAGCTGAACGGTGGAGCCGAATGGCGCGGACAACACCGAGTCGCGCCAGGCGAGCGCCCAGTGCTGATGATTCGCACAGCGGCTCTTAAGATGGGTGCAGGTGCCGCGCTTGCGGCCGGCGAGCGACCAGGCCATCGAGTCGGCAGAGGCGAGCATCCCGCCGTAGCGACGGACGGCGCCTTCCTTGCAGCCGAACCCGTGGCACTTGATCCCGCGGTTGAACATGGCGGCGACCACCTCCCCGATCTCGTTGGTGTTCTCCCGTCGGCAGACCGAGCCGAGCCCAACCGTGGGCAGTGCAGCGAGGTCGATGCCTGCGGCGTCGTAGAGGTCGGCGCACCGCTCGTAGTCGGCCAGTGAGTAGCCCTGCAGTACAGGGATGACGGGCGCGCCGAGCGCCATCAGGTCGAGGTAGTTCCCGACCGTGCGCGCCTGGTGTTCAGCCACGCCGAGGTGCGTGCCGGCGAACGTGACACCCTTGAACGTGCCTCCGTGGATGACGGCCGGTTCGCACATCCAGTCCTGCGGTGCGGCCCAGTCGAGACGACCGAGCGCCTGGTAGCGGGCGACGTCGGCTGCGTAGGTGGCGGCGTTGGTGCGCCAGTGGCCGTGCTGTTGCAGTTCGGTGAACCCGCCAGAGTCGAGCACCCAATCGACCTGCGGGATCGGGAGGGTGACGCGTCGGGCAAGGCGGTTGCGGCTGACCATCAGCGGAACGTCGCCGTTCGCCAGCCAGCTCGTCTCATGAGTGCCGAGGTAGAACTTCATGCCGAGGTCTCGATCCGCATGTGCTGGTCTGGGTTGATTGCAAGATCGGCCGACACAAACACGGGCACGCGGAGCGCTGAGGCGCAGCAGACGGCGACCACTTCAGGCACCTGCTCCATCGAGATCACTTCGATGCCCTGCCATAAACGCCCACCGACGAACCCAGCGAGGAACGTGGCAAGGGCGACGACTTCGAGCGTGTGCTGGTCGGGTGTGTAGGTGATCGTGATGGTTGACCCGCTGAGCGGGTTACTACTGAACGGGCACATGGCGGGCAGCGGGAGCGTGTGTGACACGGTGCAGCCGACGATCTCCCGGTACGGCATGAGGGTGATCTCGCTGCCGATCTCCGCCCGACGAGTGACCTTCGTGAGCGTCAGATTCTCGGATGATGACACTTCCGCTTCACTCACGACGCCCCGCCCTGCTGGGCGACCAGTGCCCGCAGCTCGGCGTCGAGGTCGTCGTCGGGGGCGGGCGTTGCCGTGCCCCACTTGATGAACTTGCCGGCGGCGACGCCGATGACGGTCGACGCCGCAAGGATGGCGACGCCGATGAGAATCCAGTGGGCCACGGTGGCCCTCCTCTCGGGTAGGTGTTCGGGGTTCAGCTGCAGCGGTGGCAGCGGGCGGCGCCGGGGAGGCACACGCCGTCGTCGCAGGTGGGGCACCAGCGTTCAGCGGCCTCGATGTCGCGTCCGGCGTGGACCGTCGTGTACGCCAGCCAGTAGGCGACGAACAGGACGGCGAAGGCGACGAGGGCGAGGAGGGGCTTCATGGCTGAACCTCGATCTCTTCGACACTGACGCCACCGAAGTAGCGCTGGCGGTGGCTCGCGGCTGCCGCGTCGGCCCCTTCTTGGGATGAGTGGACCGACACGAGCTCGGCACTGTCGAGGTTCTCGTGGAGGACGACGTAGACGTTCACTTCCCCACCCCCACCAGCACGGCGACGGCGTAGGCGATGATCGCCTCGGCGCGGTCGGTGGACTGGGTGACGGCGAGCAGGTCGCGGCAGGTCGCCTCGTCGTGCGGGTCGGCGATCACCCTGCCGGCGAGGTCGAGCTCGACGAGCGACGGCCGGTAGGCGACCAGGTCGGCGGAACCGAAGTGTGCGTCGGCGGCGGGCGAGGCGGGGGTGAGCCCGCGGGTGCAGCGGCGGCAGGTGCGGGTGTCGTGGAAGGAACTGGCGGTCATGATGCGACCACCCGACTGGCGAGATGCTTGGCAAGTGACCGCCCTACGTGTTCGGTGTAGGCCGGGGGGATGGCCTCGCTGAGCTCGCGGAGCGTCATCCAGTCGATCCCCATCGCCCGCTGCTGGACGTCGAGCGGGATCCGCCACACCCCGACTTCGACGGTTGAGCGGAGGTTGGTGCGGTTGGTGGCCGGCGGGAACCGGGGCGTCTGCCAGGAGTGGTTGCAGCTCGCAGGGATGATCGGGAACGACGTCTCGAACAGCCGGTGTCGTCGAACGTCGAGGTTGAAGCTCGAGCCGCACAGCACCACCGGGTTAGTCAGCGGCGCGCCGACGACGTTCTCGATGGCGTACGGCGTCCCGATCGGTTCGAGTAGAGCACGGACATCTTCGATCAGATCCGGGTATCCGGCTCCGATCGTCGCGGGGTTCTTCCGACGGTAGGCGCAGAAGCCTTGGCACGGTGGCGATGCGTGGATGAAGTCCCAGCCGCCGGGATGGGTGGCCAGGTAGCGCAGAGCGTCTCCCTGTATGAACGTGAACGGGTAGCGCGGCTGCGGCTTGATGTCGACGCCGACGATCTCTGCGTCAGGGTAGGCGCGGTGGTAGCCCTTTGCAGCGCCGCCTGCCTTGCAGAAGAGGTCAAGGATTCTCATCGCCACTCCGTCACTGCGGGACCGCCTTCGATGGCGGTTTGCGCTGGGCGTCCCAGGTGGAAACACGAGACCTGATCGCCTTGTAGGTGTCGGCTGTCGCAGCGCTGGCAGCCGGAGCCGCGACATGTGCGGCACGAGGAATCGGCGGTCCATCGACGAAGGGCGCGACGATCAGCCTTCGTGAGTCGCCCACCCTTCGCGGTCGCCGAACCGAGCCGGATGCCGCGTCGCCAACGCCGCTGAGGTGAAGTAATCTCGGATGAATCACTCATCGCCGCATCCCCCTCCACCCGATGTTGAGCACGAACGCCCAGATGGCGATCGACGCGACCGACATGTCGAACCGTGGCTCGGTCGGCCACAGGAAGAACTCGCGCATCAGAGGGGCTTCCGTTGGGGGGCGGAGATGACGCCAGCCTCGACCCGACGAGGGGGACGTCCGGGGAGGCTGGCGGCGCTTCCGTCTGCTGTCAGGCGACGGTCAGCGCGATGGTCTGCGAGGAGCCCGAGGGCACCCCACAGGGTGAGGGCGAGGAAGGTGAGGGTGGCGAGAGTGGTCACAGTTCGTACGGCCCTTCGTCGCCTTCGGTGCGGCGGAGCAGTTCATGCGACTCGCACATACACCAGATGGCCGTGCAGGTGAGCGCCTCAGCGAGAGCGTGGCGCAGCTCGATCACGACCTCGCCGAGCCGTTGCAGCTCTTCCATGAAGTCGTCTTCGACGCCCCACATCGCATACTCCTGCTCGCCGCTCACAGGCGTCTCGGTGACGATGTCCGGGGAGGCACTCACGACTCGTCTCCCAGGATCTCGCGCATCTTGCGGAGCGCTTCAGTGGCGGGCTGAGGGTTCATCTCCAGGCGGACCATCACGCGTCGGCGACGGAACAGTCTTCGGCCGACGACGAATCCGACGGCAAAGCAGGCAGGCCAGAGGATGACGGCGAGGAGGATGTCACTCACGACGCCCACCGCCGTCCACCGAAGATGGCCGCTGCGCCGAGCAGTACGGCGACCGCCGCAGCGATCAGCGGAGACGACACGTCGCGTCCGGTCTCGGGAAGCGTGAACGTCGGCGCCGTCGTCGCAGGAGTCGTCGGCCGCAGCGTGGACGACACGACGATCGTGCTCGAGGTCGAAGGTGACGGCACCGACGTCACGACCGTGGGGGCAGTCGTGGACGTCGGTGTCGTCGTCGACGACGGAGGCGGGACCGTCGTCGAGGTCGTCGACACGGTCGGTGCCGGAGTCGTCGTCGTCACGCACGGGCCGACGTCGAACGCGAACCGCTGATCCACATTGTCGAACGGTGCGTCGACGAGCACCACGTAGGCGTGGCTGATCGTCTGCGACGTCGACGGGTGACGGAAGCCTGAGCTGTCGCCCTGGGTGGCGATCGTGTCGGTGAAGATGACGCGCCCGTTGTCGGTGGCGGTGACGACCGTGCCGGCGATCCCGGCGGGCATCGTGAACACCAGCGCCGTGCAGTCGGCCGACGCCGACGGGTTGTTTGCGCTCGCCATTGCAGGCAGGGCGAGGGCAGCGAGGATGGCGGCGGGGATGAGGAGGCGGGTCATGGCTGGGCCTCGATGCACGTGTAGCTGATGAGGCCGCGCACGACCTGCCCGTCGCAGGTGGCCAGCGTCTCGACCGTGTGGACGATCGAGACCGAAACGAACGCCACTGCGATCGTCGTGAGGATGACCGTCAGGGCCTTCACTTCGCACCCCCCATCGCCCATCGTGCGATGGCGTCGGCGCGGGCGTCGGTTGGGGTGACGGCAGGCGGGAGGACCGCCGTGGACGCGGCCGAGGTGTCGCCAGCCTCGGCGCCTGCCGTCACGTTCGTGGCGCGGATGGTGGCGGCCAGGTCGGCGAACATCTCCGACAGGTCGTCGCACTCATCGGCGGTTGCGTAGAGGTAGAGGCCGTCGCCGCAACGCACCTGGTGGAGGTCGTCGAGCATGTTGCCGGTGACCAACGGCGAGTCGATCAGGTCGGCGGCGTAGAGGGAGACGGAGATGTTCATGACGCCACCCGCCATGTGCGCTGGACGATCTCGAGGGCGTCGATGTCGGCCGGATCGAAC
>JANPKU010000192.1:0-2349 GCA_031426215.1 Actinomycetes bacterium | reverse complement strand
GTCGGCCGCGATGAGTTCATCCGCCAACGCGGCAGCTTGGAAGAGTTGCGCATACCCGGCGGCCTCGTCACCGGTTACGACTCGAATGATGCCGGACGTGGCCAGCCATTGACTGCGGCGATTCGGATCGCTTGTGGGGGGTTCTGGTACGCGGTCGAGCCACGACCTGGCCGGACCCCCGGTGCCAGCCCAACACATACAGCCACCGACAAAGAGGCTGAGCAGCGCGTCGTGCTGGTTCGTCTGTTCGGCCCATTCCATGGCGGCCAGGGTGTTCGGGATCTCTGCGAGCTTCTGTTCTTCCAGCTGCCATGTCCCGCCTTTGAGGGTCGAAGCGAGGCGATCGCTGCCTGCGAGTGCGTTGATCCACGCGAGGTGTCGGTTGCGGGCGAGGGCTAGTTGATCGGCCTGGAGAAGGCGGTCGAGTGCGTACAGCCGGACGGTCTCGAGCAATCGATACCGACCGGAGTCGACCGACGCCACGACCAGGGACTGTTCTACGAGCGAGTCCATCACATCCAGGAGTGGAGTCGCGGTCGGGGCGACGACGGCCTGCACACCTGAGAGCGAGAACGTGCCGACGAACACGCCCAACTGGTCGAGGACTCGCTGTTCGTCATCGTCGAGGAGGCCGTAGCTCCAGTCCATCATTGCCTGCAAGGTCTGTTGGCGTTGACGACGTCTGCTTCGTCCACCGCCGAGCAGTGCGAAACGGTCGTCCAGGCGTTCCGCGAGTTGGTCGATCGACAACGAGGTCAGGCGTGCGGCTGCGAGTTCGATGGCGAGTGGGATGTCGTCGAGCTGAGCGCAGATGTCCCTGATCTGGTCGTGGTGATCGTCGAGTCCGGTGACGCCTGCCGCTGCTGCCCGGGCGACGAACAACTCGACCGCCGAATCGTGCATGTTCGGAATCCGCCAGGCGCGCTCACCGTCGACGTTGAGTGCCTCGCGTGATGTTGCGAGCACCGTGACCGCCGCAGCTGCTGAGAGGACGTCGGCTGCGAAGTTGGCGACGTCGTCGATGAGGTGCTCGCAGTTGTCGACCACCAGCAACGTCGCAGTATCGGCTGTTGCCTCGTTGAGAACACCGATGGCCCCACCATCATTGGTGCCCAGCTGTTGGGCCAGTCCGAGTGCCCTGATCGCGCGGTCTGCGATCTGGTTGCCGTCGCGTTCGGTGGTGAGGTCGACGAACCACACGCCCCCTGGAAATCGGTCAGCGCTGGCAGCAGCGACTTCGATGGCGAGGCGGGTCTTGCCGCACCCACCAACCCCGCTGATGGTGACGAGTCGGTGACGATCCACCAGTGCACGGAGTTCATCGACTTCGTTTTGACGTCCGATGAACTCGGTCGGCATGACCGGCAGATTGTGGCGCGCCTGCTTCAACGTCCGCAGAGTCGGATGATCGCCGTCGTCGAGTTGCCACAGCCTGACCGGCTCGGACAAGTCACGCAGTTGGTGCACTCCGAGATCGACGCCGGCGGGCACCTGCATCAACTGACGCGCGACGTCGGAGACCAGTACCTGGCCACTGTGGCCGATCCCGTTGATCCGGGCGACTTGGTTCACCGTCGGACCGAAGAAATCGCCGTCACGCTCCGACGCCGACCCGGCATGCACCGACACCCGCACCCGCAGGGGTCCGGTGTCGCCCCATTCACCAGTTGCCAACGCATCCACGGCGTGCAGTGCACCCGTGATTGCTCTGTCGGCCTCGTCGAACAACGCAATCATCCCGTCACCGGTGTGTTTGAAAACACGGCCACCAGCGGAGCGCATCGCGCCGTGCACCAGTCGGTCGTGCAGCTCGAGAGCGGTTCTCATCGAATCGCCGTGTGTCTCCCACAACGCTGTCGACCCGACCACGTCGGTCATCACGAACACCAACGGTTTCACACCATCTCCCCTAGGCCGATCGGGGCGAACAGTACCAGTCGGGAGACAGACGAATCCGCCCGACGAGGTCGCTCCGGACCTGCCACGATCAAGTGCAACTGTCGCATGCACTACTTTCTGGACGCAGCCGGTGGCCGGCCGCACGAACTGTGTCCACTCGTAAGGGAGCGTTGCCATGCCGAAGGACGAACGACCACAGATTCCTGCGGGGTGGATCGGAGGCTTTGCCGAGTCGAACAAGAGGTTCGCTTATCCGATACTCGATCTGCATTTGCTGGACATGTTGAAGAACATGGACAACATCCACTTGTTGAAGCGTCAGCAAGCCATCCCGTGGCCGGAATTCAGCTGGGAGAGCGAGCCCGGCGAACGAGACCCGAAGCGGTGCTTCCAGATGTTCGCACCAGACATCTCACGTATCGGCTACACCGACGAAGGCCGTGTGTACTC
>JANPKU010000191.1:0-3005 GCA_031426215.1 Actinomycetes bacterium | reverse complement strand
CGACGCCAACAACGAACACCACGGCATCTGGGGCGGTGTCGCCGTCGCACGTCGCTTTCGTGGCCCTCGTTCACGGCCACCGATCCGGCACGGAACCCGCGAAGGGTACCTGGCCGAAAACAACCGTGGCCTCGAAACGTGTCAGGCGTGCCATGAAGCGAACGCCCGATACAACGCGCACCGCCCAGAAAAGAAGGTCTCGTGATCCACTCATGCGAAGGCGGCTACATCAACATCATGGTCGCCGTGGCCGGAACCATCCCGATCACCCAGCTGGTGCGCTGCCAGCACATCCACGACGGTGACGACGTCATCGCCGTGGTCATCCCGAAGGAACACGCACCGGTCGACATCGCTGAACGCATCGCTGAACTGCTCGATGAGCACGGGGTCTGCACGGTGCCGGACAACGCCGAAGAGGTGGCGTCGTGATCCAGGCGTCTGCGATCGTCTTCGACGGCAACCGGGCGTGGTGGGTACCCCAACTCGTGTATGCGGGCGATGGCGTGTTCGCTGTGACGGGCGGACCGGACAACGGACTGACTGACTTGCCGTCGCTTGACCGACCGTGCGACACGTGCCTCGGCACGAAGCTACGAGTAGCAGCCTCTCCCGACGGGAGCGAGGTGTACCACGGACCAGGCACCTGCTCCGACTGCGGTGGCACTGGACGGCACACGTTCGACATTGAGGTAGAGCGATCGTGCGACACACTCGCCAATGCTCTGCGATGTGATCCCGTCACGTATCGGGTGTCGGTGGTTCCGGGCATGGTGCTGCCGATCCACGACGAGTGCCCCGATGAGAAGCCAGCAGACCACATCTGCCACGCCTGGAGCGGCATCAACGGCGAGCAGTGGTTCCAGCATCGTTCATTCGACCACGACGATTGGACGGAGCGACCGATCACTCTCCCGCCCGACGCTAAGCCCGGGATGTTCGCCGTTCAGTTGGAGGTTCACCAGTGACCACCATCGCCGTCTGGATCTACTTTCTGTCGCTGGTACCCGTTTGGGTGCTCGCCGTCAGGTGGAGCGTCACGTACCTCGGCGTTGATACATCCGACCCCGACCAACTCCTGGAAACGTTCTTTGCGGGATGGTGCGCGGTGCTTGTGGCTGTCCTGTGGCCGTTCGCGCTGGCCATGTATCTACTCGCCAGGCTCACCAAGGCCGTCACGTGACCACCCTCGACGCCGACATGATCGACGCCCGACGCGCAGCAGTCACCGAATCACGCATCCTGCGCGAAGCCTGCGAACCGGCCGCCACACCGACCACGCACCTCACCTACACGGTGACCGTCACCTGCCCACGATGCGCCGGGCGACTCCACCACATCACCGGCACACCACCGCCACGCAACATCGGCCTCGAAGCCAAGGTCGTCACCAAGTGTGAGGCCTGCCACGACACGTTCATCATCACCATCGGGTTCGTGTCGGAGATGGCGGTACGCCGAGCGTGCAACAGCATCCAACGAGAGACAGAACAGGCGATGAGCGCATGACGGTCGGTAATGAGCGCCTGTTCTCCGTGAGGCAAGAGCAGCTGACGCGCGACGACTACTACACGCCCGCCTGGATCTTCGAGCGAATGGGCCTGACGTTCGACATCGACGTCTGTGCGCCCCCAGGTGGCATCGAATGGCTGCCAGCGGTCAGATACTTCACCCAGGAGGACGACGGCCTTCTACAGCCCTGGGAGGGCCGCGTGTGGATGAATCCTCCCTATTCGCAGGCCACACCCTGGGTCCGGAAGTTCATTGAGCACCGCCACGGCGTTGCCTTGCTCGGGCACGCCAAGAGCGCCTGGCACAACCTTCTCTGGGCGACCGATGCAGCGATCGTGGTGCCTCAGGCGTACTTCAACTTCGTTGGCGGCCCGTCCGGCGGATCGATTTTCACCCCCGTGTTCTTCGCCGCCTTCGGCGAGGAGTGCATTGACGCCGTTCGTCAACTCGGACCCGTTCGCAGGATCGCATGAGGAGAACGACGTGAGCAACCTCACCGAGAACGACGACCACTTCATGGACGCGATGGAACGCATTGTCAACGACGACGAGTGGGGCAGGGCGCCGACCGTCACCCTGCAACGCGACACGCTTAAACGGCTCGTTGACATCGCACGCGGCCGCCGGCAGGCAACGTGATGGATGTCGCCCTGCTCATCGCCGCGCTCATGTTGCTCGTGGTCGCCATGTACACGATCGGAGACGGGTGATGGAAGCCGCTCTGAACGAACACGTGTGCGGTACAATCGGGTCACCACATAGAAGTGCCGGGGCGACTCTTGCGAAGCCCCCCGGCGTGACCGGACCACTTGGAGGCCCGATATGAGCGACGTTACACCCACCGTCTCGGTCGATCGACTCGACGGGCTGGACGACGTCAACCTCCGTTACGTCGGCGACACCTTGTTGCACGCCTACAACGATGCTCTAGCGGCGCTGCAGGCCGCTGAGAGCGACTACAGCGCATGGCGGCACGAGATGGTCAGAAGGAAGCGCTGAATGGCCCTGTTCGTGCAACTGGACACCAACTGGCCCGAGAACGGCAAGGTCGCTCGCGTCGGCATCGACGGCGCGGGGCTCCATGCGGTCGCGCTGTGCCTCTCGAAACGCGGTGAATCGGACGGATGGATAGACCGATTCGTCCTCGCCCGCTACGCCGACTCCGACCTCGTCGATCGCCTCATCGAGCACGACCTGTTGGAATCTGACGGAGTGCGAGTCCGTCCCTCGGACTGGCTTTCTCGCAACCCCTCGCAAAGCGAGATCAGTGCGAGACGTAGCGAGGCGGGGCGACGAGGAAACCACTCGAAGTACGGTCATTCGGGCCTCTTCGAGGACTGCACGAAGTGCTCGCAAGCCTCGCAACCCGTCGATGTGGACAACACATCACCCCTGGTAGACGTCGCAACCCTCGCAAACGCCTCGCAAACGCCTCGCAAACCTTCGCAAAGCTCGCTAGAGACAGAGTCAGAGTCAGAGTCAGAGACAGAGTC
>JANPKU010000190.1:0-2512 GCA_031426215.1 Actinomycetes bacterium | reverse complement strand
ACCTGGTCGAGTGCGGCGTGCGGACGATTGGCGTCGACTACCTGTCGGTAGAGGGGTTCCACGCAGCCGAACCCGTCACCCATCGCGCGCTGCTCGGCAACGACGTCTTCATCGTCGAGGGCCTCGACCTGACGAATGCCGGGCCCGGCGAGTACCTGTTCGTGGTGCTGCCGCTGAAGGTCGAGGGCGCCGACGGCTCGCCGGCCCGCGCGGTGCTGTTGTCGTAGCGGCCGGACTTTGTCCGGCCGTCTGTGTACTCGGTGACCGTCGGACAAGTCCGGCGGCTACACCCTGGAGCTCTTCGCCCGCGGGTGGAGATTCAGCTGGCCAAGGGATTCCCTACTGCAGCTTGGTCGCGAGCGCGTTGGTGCCGGCCGCCCACTTCACCCCGCTGGCGTTCGAGTACATCGCTCGTTCGACGACGATCTGCGCCGGCGAGGGGCAGACGCTTTCGACGATCATGCCGAACCGCTTGCCCGCCGCTTCAGGGAAGTCCGCGAGGGCGTTGACGTTGGTGCGACTCCTGGCCGGCAAGGTGAAGCTTCGCGTCACCGGGGCCGCTACGGGCTCGAAGATCATCGTCACGCGCGCCGTCCCCTCGAACGACGACGTGTTCGCGATGAGCACGTAGGTCTCCGTCCCCGCTGATCCACCGACCTCCCCCTCTGCGACCGCCCACTTCGTGCCCGTGGTCGTTTCGCCAGGACTGTTGTGCGCTTCTGTCCACGTGGCGGACGTCGGTCCCGGCCACCACATCGCCCGTTCCACGACGAGCGGGACGCCATTGGTCGAGGTGATCGTCGTCGACACGGCGGTGTTCGCCAGCTCCGGTGCTTCCAGGTCCACCCACGCATTGAAGCGGCTGTTCGCCGCGACGACGTAATCGCGGCTGACGACCTGACCTGACGGCAGCAGGTAGTCCGCTCGGACTGTGGCATCCGTGCCGGTCGCATTCGCGATCAGGATGAACATGTCGAAGTAGTCGCCCGTCGCCCCTTCGGCCAGGAACCAGTGGGTCGCAGGGGCCGTGACGCCGGCGCTTTCGTGCCCCGCCGCGAAGGGCTGGCCCGGCCTGTCGAGGTACATCGCCCGCTCTGCGACGATCGGCACGCCGTTGGTCGAGCGGATCACGGCTGAGACGTCGGTAGCGCCCAGACCCGCGAGGGCGGCAACCGTGACCGCTTCGTTGTTGACCCACACGTTGAACCGTGTCTGAGGACCGACGGTGTAGGTCGCGACCAGCGGCGGCCCACTCGGCCGCAGGTAGGTGACCTCGATGGTCGCGGCCTGGTCACTTGGATTCTGAATCAGGTAGAACAGCTTGAACCCCGAGTGCGTGGCCCCTTCCGCGAAGTACCACGTGGTCGCGGTGCGTGAGCGGATTCCGCGCTCCGCGTGGCTTCCATAGTTGCCGCTGCCCCAGGTCATCGTGCGGTCGGCCACCACCTGGACGTCGGCTTCGATGAGCGTCGAGAACTCGGCGGTCTCGAGGCCGGCGATGGTCTCGACGTCGATGGTCGCGCGGCTCATCGGCCCGACGGTCCGGTAGTCCCGGATGACGGTGCCGTCGCCTTTCTGGAACCGCGTGAGTACCAGCGCCGGCGTCGTCGTAGGGTTGGCGATCGCCACGCGGGTGTGAAACATGGCGTTAGTGGCGCCTTCGGCAAGAAACGTGACGATGCTGCCGCGTGGATGTGTGCCAGCCGCCTGCTCTTGCGTGTTGGTCTGGCCATCACCGTCGGGATCCCCAGTCGCGCCGTTGTCGAGCGTCGACGAGTAGGGGTCGAGACCGAACTGGGTCTCCCAGGCTGTTGGCAGGCCGTCGTCGTCGGCGTCGGTCGTGGGCGGTCCGAGGGTCACCGTGAAGATATCCGAGTGGCCGTTGGCATCACCGACGGTCAGGTTCGTCGCAGACGAGGCATAGGCCGCCACTGCGCCGTCGCCACTCAACACCACACCATTGGACTGATCGTTCGGCTGAGCGCCTGCAAGGCCCACGCTGATGCGTTGCGTCGTCGCCGTCTGACGGTCGTGCACGAACACGTCTGTTTGAACATTGGTGTCGTTCGCCACCAAGTTGGTCGCGTCAGACTGGAAGGCCACGTAACGGCCGTTGGCACTTATCGACGGCATCTCCGCGCCGCTATCAGCCTGCGCTCCGCTCGCAGAGATATTGATGCGCGTCGTCGCCGCGGACTGTCGGTTGCGTACGAACACATCCTCTGCCCCATTGGTGTCGTTGGCCACCAGATCCGTCGCGGCCGAGAGAAATGTCACCACGGTTCCATCGGAGCTGATTCCGCCGGCGGAGCTATGGCCATTGGCGTCGTGCCCGCCTTGATCGACGCTGATCCGCATCGTCGTGCCAGCCTGCAGATCTCGCACGAACACGTCTGCCATCGCGTTGCCGTCCTGCGACACGAGATTGGACGCAATCGATGTATAGGCGACGTAGCGTCCGCTGGCGCTGAGCAACGGCGAAAACGAGCTGCCGTTGGCCGATTGGCCGGGG
>JANPKU010000189.1:0-24557 GCA_031426215.1 Actinomycetes bacterium | reverse complement strand
CGCGATAACTCGCCTCGCCACCCTCGCCAACCACACACTCGAACTGCGGACTCCACATGGCACGCTCCCCTTCATCGACGAACCTGAGCCCGAGAAGAGTTCCCGAGCCATCAGCCCAGGAGGTGGATCACCCGTATAACCAGCGTTTGGTGGCACCCTCGTGTGCGAGCGCCCAGTCACACGCTGAGCAGGTGCGGACGGGCGTCTACGAACTCGCGGGCCGCACTGGCGAGCGCGGCGACATCAGGTGACTGCTCAAAGCCGGGCAAATCGAACGAAGGAGGCGGCGGAAGCTCGCCGCCTATGGCTGCAGTGAGTTCACCGGGAGCATGTGCTGGACCCGTACCGAACAGCTCGCCCGTCTCGCTGCTCGACGACCACGAACCGACCACTTGGACACGCATAACGACGCTGTGCGCCGGCAGCCACGCGCACCACTGCGGCGCAAGCCGACTGCCCGGGAATCACGTCACCGGTCCGGCCTTCGGCCTCCTCAGACTGGCCCCAACATTCGCTCTGGCACCGGTCTACTCGATTCCGATGTTCTGGAGCCTCTCCAGGCTGGCCGTCATGGACTCGAACACCGAGTTGGTCCCGTTGATCCACGCCCCGCCATCGCTCAAGAGATCCTCGGGCAAGGGACCGAAATCAAAGACTTCGGTGACGACGGTGGCGTTGTCCCCGTCCGGATCGAGGATGTAGCCCCAGCGGTAGCCAGCAGGTATCCCGACTTTGGATGGATCATTGTCCTCAGCCCGTGAAGCGTCTCCAGGTGCCGGTTCCCAGAATATGCGTCGATCCGGCTCGAACTCCACGACGTAGTTGAGCATGAGGTAGTCGTCTCCGAGGCGATGCATCTTCATGGTAAAGGTGTCGCCCACGTTGGAGATTGGACGGTCGAGGACAGCCCCCCTGAGCATGCCCGAACCGTCGAAATCCAGATGACGATGCGGATTCGCCAGGATTCTGAAGATGCGGGTCGCTGGCGCTTCGATCCTGCGTGATGCTTCGACCTTCTTGCTTCCCTCTGCCATCGTCAGCCCTTTCGTTCTCCAGCGAAGCGGCCCGTACCCCCCGCCGATTCTTCCACACCCCCCAAAGTGCCGGTCGACGGCACCCCATAACACCGATCGATAACCCGCCCCCGAAGCAGGATCGGCCCGCACAGTCCCGCACTTTCACGCGTCGTCTGAATCCCCGTGTCGCCCGGCCCTCACCGGGCTCCCGGATCACGAGCATGCCGGATCCCGGCGGTAGTCGAGAGTGTGCCCCCATCAGGGTTCGCAGCCGACGCAGAGCGACGCGGCGAAAGCCTCGATGAACTCCTTGGAGCGGTATGGGCCGTTGTCGGCACGCCCGCTCTCGATGATGTAGATGCGGCCGTCGGTCGGCGCCGGTTGCTCCCAGATCGACGCGGCCCCGGTGTCGTCGTACCACGAAGGGAAGAAGGTCACGATTCCGTCGTCCCACGCGATGAGGATCCCCTCTCGGTCGCCCTCGCTCGCGAACGCCGGCTCCGACATTTCCTCGACATCGGTGCACGAAGCCACAGAGCGATTTCTACACTTCGCGGTGGACGTCCGTGGACCCGTTGGCGGAGGTGGACGGGAATCGAACCCGCCGCAAGGGGATCGCCCTTGCCAACCGCTTTGAAGGCGGCGGAGCCCACCAGGTACCCGGACACCTCCACCCGAAACGTTACCGGTCGGCCGGACCGGACACCAGCCAGGCTCACATCCAGGCGCGTGTATCGGTCTCGACACCGTGGAGGATCACGTCGCGCACGGCGTTCGCTTCCTCGATCGGGAGCATCCCGACGCTGACCGTGCCGGCTGCGGTCACCATCTCGACGGTGGCCAAGCTGCGACGTCGTTCGAAGATCGTCTGGGTGACCCGAACGGCATTCGTCTTGCGCAGCAACGCCTGGCGGGTCGACGAGCTGAGCACTCGACTCGACGTCGCGAACTCCGAGCCCAGCGACCAACGGTGATTGCGCACGTGTCGACGAATCGCCCACCACACCGGCACGACCACGGCGAGCGTGACGAGCGCCCACCAGCCGACGATCAACGCCCCTGCACCAGCACCCACTGCGGCGAGCACGGCAGTGTTGCGGACGCGGAGCCAGATCTCGGCAGGATGGACGCTTCGGTCGAGCGGAAGTTCTCCGGCCCGGGCAAGACCCGCCAACGCAGCTGTCGTGGCGAATTCGTCGTCGTTGCAGCCGATCAGGCGCATGTCGCCGGCCCCTGCGTTCGAGAGGTGCACGTCTCGCAAGCGGGCCTCACGCTGGAGCGGGTTCTGGCGACTCGTCAACAACTGGACACGATCGACGCTGCTGGTGGTGCTCGTCACCGACAACAACCCCGACGTCCGGCGCAACGTGTCGGCGTTGGCGCGCAACGTCAACTGCCACTCCACGAGGAAGACGCGAGCGAGGTTCAAGATCGTCACGAAGACGACGACACCCAGTACCGCAACCGGCACGAACCACCATCCGAGCCCGTTCACGTCGACCTCGGGAGCGACATCGGACAACTCCTCGCCGAACGGTTCGAGCGCCTGATCTGCGAGCGCGAGCAACGGCACGAGCACGGCGAGCCCGGCCCACGGCGCCATCGTCAGCGCAGCAGCGGCAAGTCGTCGTGGGGTGTGCTGGAACACGATCCGGTCCGTCGTGGTGGCCGCTGCCTCCCGTGACACCGCATCGCCTGCCGCCGTCGTGCTCCGAGCAGCGCCGATCTCTGTCGCTCGGCGTTGGAGTTCCTCTGCGACAGGACGCTCGACGGCATCGATCGTGAACTCGCGCTGGGTGGAACCGGCCGTGTCGACGACGACCTTGACGAGGCCGGTCAACCGGTGGAGCAACTCCTGCTCGATTGCGATGCTCTGGATCCGGCCGAACGCCACCGTCAACCGGTCGTTGCGGAGGACCCCTTTGGTGACCACCAGTTCACCGTCGACGAGTTGGAAGGTGTAGCGCCACCACGACAACACCGACACACCTGCGAAACCGCCGATCAGCACGAAACCCACCAACACCAGACGCCCGTCCGAGGCCCCGCGCAGGATGAAGAGCAGCGCCACACCGATCTGGACGACACCGAGCGAGCGCACCGCACGAACGCCGAGCAGCACGATCGCCAGCGGGGATTGCCGTTGCGGCTCGCTGAGGTCCATCACGGCGCCGGCCAGGGCGGTGGGCGCAGCGGCCGTGCGCGCTCGGCGACGACGTGCTTGATGCGATCGGCATCGGCGACCGAGAGCCCCGGAACCGAGATATCCGGACCGGCCGAACTCACCTCGAGCGTCGCCAGGCCGAGCCACCGCTCGATGAGCCCTCGCCCGACGCTCACGTGTTGGATTCGCGAGAACGGAATCGTCTCGACACGCTGCCGGATCACGCCGCTTCGAAGCGACACGTCGTGCTCGCGCAGCTGGTAGGCGAGGTGGCGCGATTCGAGTACCGAGACCATCTCCGCCACGGCCAGGAGCAGCACGATCCCACTGGCCGCGAGCGTTGGCGCCACGACGTTGCCACTCATCGCGACGACTACGGCGGCGACACCCACGGCGACGACCGCCAGCGACGCCAACCCGGCCAGGTTGGGCCACACGTAGCGGGGGTCGACCGGCACGAACGCGTCGGAACGGAGCTGTGGGAGGTGCCCGACTTCGATCGGTTCGTTCGAGAACGGTTCGGTCATCTCGCTTCATTCAACCCGTCTCCCAGGTCTGTGCGGTCGCGGTCGCTCACTCCGCAACCAGAACCGCACAGATCAACCGCCCGACGATGCTCAGCGATCGCGGCGTTGCGGAGCACACGTCACGTCGGTACTCTCGCCTCACCGACTCTCCCCATGCATCCACCCGCTGATCGGGGGAACGTCATGGTCACACTCTGCTGGGCCGCCAAGGGCGGGAGCGGAACCACGGTCGTCGCAGCTGCACTCGCACTGAGTTCGCCGCGACCCTCACTGCTCGTCGACCTCGACGGCGAGATTCCCGCCGTCCTCGGCGTGCCCGAACCCGACCGGCCCGGCGTGGCCGAGTGGTTGGCGAGCGACACGACCGCCGACCATCTCGCCGACCTGCTGATCGACATCGGGCCCCGGACATGGCTCCTGCCGTGGCGGGCCGTGACGTTCGACGGTCGCCTCGACGGGGCCCATCCGCAATCCGATCGTTGGGCCACGCTCGGCGACTGGTTGCACGATTGGTCGAACCAGTGGGGTTGCGACGTCACCGTCGACGTCGGCACCCGCATCCCGCCCGAGCCGCTGGCTGCGCGAGCCGCTCGATCATTGCTCGTCACCCGCCCGTGCTACCTGTCGCTTCGCCGGGCGGTACGGAGCCAGATTCGGCCCACCGGCGTGATCCTGGTCGACGAACCCGGTCACGGTCTCGCGCAACGCGACGTCGAACACGCACTCGGCGTGCCCGTCGAAGCAATCGTGAGCTTCGACCCGAGCGTGTCACGCGCCGTCGACGCCGGGCTTCTCGCCTGCCGACTCCCGCGCGTGATGACGCGCGAACTCCGCAAGGTTGCAGCGTGAACCACCACGACCTGGTACGAACGGTGTGCGAACTGGTCGCCGACGAGCCCGGTGACCCGACACCGCTGGTCGAAGCCCAGGTCCGACGGCTTGCCCCGCTGTGCTCCACCGACGACAGGACGCTGCTCACCGACCGGGCGATCGCCCACCTGCGCGGGCTGGGTGAACTCGACGCCTATGTCCGAGACGAAACGGTCGACGAGGTACTGGTCAACGCTGGACGCGAGATCTGGATCGACCGCGCCGGAACCTTGCAGTTCGTCGGCACGCTCGGCGCCGAGGGAGTCGGACTGCTGATCGAGCGAGTCCTCGCCCCACTGGGGCGACGCATCGACCGCAGCTCACCGATCGTCGACGCTCGACTCGCCGACGGTTCTCGTGTCTGCGCCGTGCTCCCACCGATCGCCGTCGACGGACCGATGCTCTCGATCCGTCGGTTCCGCCACCGGATCATCACGCTCGAGGCGTTCACCGTGCCCGCCGGCGAAGCGTTGCTCCAACAGCTCCTCCTCGATCGATGCAACCTCGTCGTGTCCGGCGCAACGTCGTCTGGCAAGACCTCCTTGGTCGCGGCACTGCTCGACGAGGTGTCTCCATCGCAACGACTCGTGGTGGTGGAGGACACGACCGAACTCCCCGTTCGTCACCCTCACGCAGTGCGACTCGAAGCTCGGCCGCCGACCGTCGACGGACCGGAGGCGATCGACCTCGCGCAGTTGGTACGCACCGCACTGCGACTCCGACCCGACCGGATCGTGGTCGGCGAGGTCCGCGGCGACGAGGTGCTGGCACTGGTGCAGGCAATGAACACCGGCCACGACGGTTCGATCGCCACCTGTCACGCCAACGGCCCGACCGACGCCATGTTGCGACTCGAATCGCTCGTCCTCCAGGCCGCTCCGACGTGGCCGCTCGCTGCAATCCGTCACCAACTCGCCCGCTCGATCGATGTGGTCGTCCACGTCGAACGTGACGCCGACGCACGCCGCAGGATCACCGAGATCGCCGAAGTCATCCCACCCTCGACGACCGACGGCCGGTCTCGCTCGCTGGCCGGAGAACCCGACGGGGGACCCTCACTGCGCACACTCGCCCGTCTCGACCGAGGCGGCGAACTCGTGATCGTCGACACACCCAGTCGAGCCCGACGGTGATGGGATGCTCGCTCGTCCCGAGGACGCCTCGCTCATGACGGCGATGGTTCTCGGGTTCGCGGCCGTCTTCGTCGCCGCGGTTGCGATGCGTCCTCGACCCCGACGTCACCAGTCCGAGACCACGGCGTCAGCGTCTCGCGTCGATGCCCTCGTCATTGCGTGGACGAGGCGACGAGCACGTCACCGGCAACCCTCGGCCCGCGCGGTCGGCGACTGGTGTGACGACATCGCCCGACGTGTTCGTTCGGGTTCATCCTTACGAAGCGCCGTCACCGATGCCCCCAGCGATGCCTCGATCGAGCGTGTGACCTCACCCATGCTGCTGGGGATCGATCGGGGTCAATCGATCGTCGACGCAATCGATCGCGTACACACTCCCGGTCCGCACCTCGAACTCGCGCTCGGCGTACTCGCCACGGCGAGCCGAGTCGGTGGACCCTCGGCAGCGTCGATCGACCGCGCCGCAATGCTGCTGCGCCAACGGACCGCCGACCTCGAGGAACGCTCGACCCAGTCTGCGCAGGCGCGGCTGGCCACGCACGTGATGACCGCCGTCCCGCTGCTGATGCTGGGCGTGCTCGTCGTCGCCGACACCGACGTCCGCTCGGTGACGACGTCGTCGACCGGCGCGACATGCATCGGTGTCGGGCTGCTGTTGAATGCGGCCGGTTGGTGGTGGATGAACCGAATCGTCCGGGCGTCCGCGTGAGCACCGTGTGGTCGTCGATCGGTCCGACAGGTGCCGGAACAGCTGCCGCCATCGGTGCCCTCGTCATCGGCGGGGTCGTCCGTCCGCGGGTCACCCGACCGGCGCGACGACTGATCGATGACTCGCCCACCACGTACTCGAGAGCGACGAGCAACGGACCGTTTGGATGGCGAACCATCCGGACCATCATCGGCGTGGCAGCATCGCTCGTCGGCATCCTGGTACTCGGCGTCGTGGTTGCGGTGTTCGTGATCGCGACCGCACTGTTGGTCCGACGACTGGCTCCGCTTGGCACTGCCCGCCGGCAGCGGGCGCTGGTCGAGCGGGCCCTGCCCGACGCGATGGACCTGTTGGTCCTCAGCGTGCGAGCCGGACTCACCCCGTACCAAGCCGTCTGCGACCTCGCCCGTTCTCGATCGCGGTCGTCTCGATCGGGGTCAGACCCCGATCGAGACGCTCACGCGGCTGCGGTGCGCGTCATCAGTGATGCCTTCGGCGAGGTGGTCCGACGGACCGAGCGGGGGCAGCCGTTCGCCGACGCGCTGAGCGCCCTGCCAGAGCGTCTGGGAACGCAGGCCGGCGGACTCGCCGACGTGATCGCCACGAGCGACCGCCACGGCCTCCCCATCGGGCCGGTACTCGACCAGCTGGCCGGAGAGGTCCGCTCCACCCGTCGACGTCTCGATCAGGCAGACGCGCGCAAGCTCCCGATTCGATTGTCGTTCCCGCTGGTGGTCTGCACGTTGCCGTCGTTCGTCCTCCTCGCGATCGCTCCCGCCGTGATCGCCGCACTGTCGTCACTCGGCGCAACCGCCTGGTGACCAACCACCGACCATTGACTCATTTCTCGAACGGGAGCACCGATGCCCTCAAACGTCAGCCTCATGTTGTACGTCCACCTGTACACCGCGCTCTTCCCCGGGCCGCCCACCTCCGCTCCGCGACGCGCCCTCGGCGACGACCGCGGGCAGGCAACGACCGAGTACGCACTTGTCCTGCTGGCCGCCGCCCTGGTCGGTTTGATGGTCGTTGCCTGGGCGACCGCTGGCGGTGGCGCTCAACGCATCGGCCGGCTCTTCAACGGTGTGATCGATGCCGTCATCGACAAGATCTGAACGCGCCACATCGACTCTGCGTCGCGGGGTGGCGCCTCGGAGCGCCGCCCCGCCGGACCGGCTCCGAGGCAGTTGTGGCCAGGCCTCGGTCGAGTTCGCCCTGGCGTTACCGATCGTGGTGGTGATGGTGCTCGGAGTCGTGCTCGTCGGGGTCGCTGTGCGCAACGAACTCGCCGTCGAACTCGCGGCCCGCGAAGGTGCACGCGCTGCAGCCGTCGCAGCGAATCCCGCAGCGGCCGCCACAGGTGCCGCCACCCGCGCTGTGGCGCTGCCCCTCGAGGTTGCAACGACCCGTGATGCCACCACCGTCACCGTGACGGTCACCTACGTCGACCCAGTCGACGTGGCGATCATCGGATCGATGATCGGCCCGGTCACCCACGTCGCATCGGCCACGATGGCGCTCGAACCGCCGTGAACTCCGACGATTCGGCCGCCGTAGCCTGAACAACCATGCAGGTGCACACCACGCTCGACAACGTGGGCGGCTTCGTCGTAGTGACCGTCGACGGTGCCGTCGACCTGGCGTCGGTCGGTCACCTCCATGACGACCTCGCCAGGGCAGTACGACAGCACCACGCCGTCACGCTGCTGGTCGACCTCGATGCCGTCACCGTGCTCGACGACGCCGGACTCGGGGTGCTGCTGGGCGCCGCCGCTGCAGCCAGGGAAGCCGGCGGCGAGCTCGAAGTGGTGTGCACCCGGGAAGCGTTGCGCGATCGGCTCGCCCGAACCCGATTCGACCGTGCGGTCGCTGTCCGCGCCTCGATCGCGTGACCACCTCATCAGCCGCCCACGCAACCGTGTGGGTGCTCGGCGACCAACTCAACCGACAGATCGGCGCCTTACGCGACGCAACGCCCGAGACGCATCGGGTACTGATGATCGAGAGCACCGCCAAGCTCGCCGGCAAGCGGTGGCATCGCCAGCGTGCACACTTCGTTCTCGCTTCGATGCGACGATTCGCCGACGAGCTCCGTTCCGCCGGGTTCGACGTCGACTACCGCCACGCCGACTCGTTGCGGTCCGGGTACCACGAGCATGTAGCCGAGTTCTCACCATCCAAGGTCGTCGCCACCGAGCCGGCGAGTTGGGACGGACTCGAACTGCTGCGTGATCTCGGCGTCAACGTCGTGCGCTCGAACCAGTTCCTCTGCCACTACGACGACTTCGCCACCTGGGCCGACGGGCGACGCCAGCTCAAGATGGAGGACTTTTACCGCTGGCAGCGCCGTCGCCTCGGATACCTGATGGACGGTGACGAGCCGGTCGCTGGTCGCTGGAACTTCGACGACGAGAACCGCGAGCGTCCCCCGAAGTCGGGCAACCCTTGGCCTGATCCCCAACACTCCTCACTCGACGACCTCGACCGTGCAGTGCTCGACGACCTCCCCGACGACTGCTGGGGAGCTGAACCTGACGGCACGTGGGCAACCACTCGGCTCGACGCGATGCTGCGTCTGCGGAACTTCATCGACCACGCGCTGCCCATGTTCGGACCACACGAGGACGCCATGGTCGAGCGGTCGTGGCATCTCGCCCACTCGGTTCTGTCTCCGTACCTCAACGTCGGGTTGCTGCTGCCAGAAGAAGTCTGCGACGCGGTGCAAGATGCCTACGACGAGGGCCGGATCCCGATCGCATCGGCTGAAGGGTTCATCCGTCAGGTGATCGGATGGCGCGAGTACGTGTGGGGCGTCTACTGGCTGTGGATGCCCGGGTATCGCGACCGCAACGCACTCGACGCCGACCGCCCGGTGCCGCCGGTGTTCCGTGGCGAGGCGACCACCGACATGAACTGTGTGGGGAACTGCATGTCGACGCTGCACGACCGTGCCTACAACCACCACATCCAACGGCTGATGGTGCTCGGCAACCTGGCGATGTTGCACGGCGTCGATCCGTGGGAGATGACCGAGTGGATGTGGTCGAGCTTCATCGACGGCGCCGAGTGGGTGATGTTGCCGAACGTGATCGGCATGAGCCAGTGGGCCGACGGCGGAATGATGGCCACCAAGCCATACGCCGCCGGCGGCAACTACATCGACAAGATGAGCGACTACTGCGGCACCTGTCGCTACGACCGCAAGCAGCGAGTCGGCGACGACGCCTGCCCGTTCACCACGCTGTACTGGGATTTCCTTGCTCGGCACCACGACCTGTTGGTGAAGAACCCCCGGGTTGCCCGCCAGGTGCGTGCTTCCGAGCAACTGTCGGACCTGCCAGCGGTGCGCGAGCGCGCTGTCGAGGTGCGTCGGCGTCTCGACGACGGCACGCTGTGACCGTGACTGTGCCTGTGTCCGAGCCGACTTCCCGCGACGAACCGATCTTCCATCTCGCCGTTCCCGACGACTGGGTGTCGGCATTCACCGTCGGCGAGTACACGATGTCGACTCGTGGGGTCACGCTCGAACAGGAAGGCTTCATCCACTGCTCGACGCGTGAACAGATCACCGGCACGGCGAACCGCTTCTACGGCGATCTCGACCAGCTGGTCGTCTTGACGATCGACCCGCACCTCGTGCCGTCGACCATCGTCTGGGAATCTCCTGGAGGCGACGTCGACGTGCTGTTCCCACACATCTACGGCCCGGTCCCGGTCGCTGCGGTCAACCTGGCAGTGTCGTGGCATCGGCCCTCCGGCACGCACTGGTCCACCGAGAACCTCTGACTCCCCGAACATGCCACATCTCGATTGGGGTCTGACCCCAATCGAGATGCGCAACCCTAGGATGCGGCCGTGCTGTCGAACCTGGCCGACTGGGTCACCGACGTCATCAACTCGTTGGGCTACCTCGGTGTGGCACTTCTGGTGGCGCTCGAGAACGTCTTTCCACCGATCCCGTCCGAGATCGTCCTGCCCTTCGCCGGCTTCGTCGCAAGCGACGGCGACGCCAACCTGATCGGGATGATCGTGGCGGCGACCATCGGATCACTCGTCGGCGCCCTCATCCTGTACGGGCTGTCGGCGTGGGTCGGACCGGATCGAGTCGGGCAGATCCTCGTCCGCTACGGACGCTGGTTGCGGATCACCACCGACGACGTGATCAAAGCCGAGCGTTGGTTCGACCGATACAGCACACGAGCAGTGCTGGTCTGCCGATGCATCCCGCTGATCCGCTCGTTGATCTCGATCCCTGCGGGCTTCCGCCGTATGCCGTTGGGCCCGTTCATCGTGTACACCGCCATAGGCTCCGCCATCTGGAACACTGCCCTCATCGGCGCCGGCTACCTGTTGCGTTCGCGCTGGGAGACCGTGGAACCGGTGCTGTCGTGGTTCCAGTACATCGTGGTCGCCGTCATTGTCGTCGTGGTCGGGTGGTTCGTGTGGTCACGACGCCGTGCCGTGGACCGGACGCCATCGGGCCCTGTACGTTGAAGCGGGTGACACCCGATCCCGAGCTGCAGGAGCGTCTCGTCGGCTCGGTGGCGGAGTTGGATTCCA
Organism: Actinomycetes bacterium; assembly: GCA_031426215.1. Lineage (GTDB taxonomy): Bacteria > Actinomycetota > Acidimicrobiia > Acidimicrobiales > Ilumatobacteraceae > Sva-07. The sequence goes on along the minus strand of JANPKU010000189.1, from coordinate 13,578 downwards.
AGCGGCTGCAACGTCGATTCCACGGCGTCGAGATGAGCCAGATCGGCGAGGTCGCGGAACGCCAGCCCACCCGCTTCGGTGGCGAGATACGCAGCCAGCAGCGATCCGCTCCCGGCAGCCGACCGAGCTTGCGGGTCACGATCCACGACGGGACCGGATCGGCCGTGGCAGTGTTCACCGGACGATCCCGCATCTTCGGGATCGAAGCCGGCAGGGCCATCCTGTTCGAGGGCGTCGCCCGGCGTGATCGAGGGCAACTGATCGTGTTCAACCCTGCCTACACGCTCCTGCCCTGACCGCGTCCGGCTCACTGCGTCCGGCTGGCCGAGGCTGGCCGACCGAGGCCGGCCGGTTACTACGGTCGGCGATGCACGAGCAAGGCCGACACTTCCGCCTCGGACTCGTCGGACACCAACACGATCACCTCGTCGCCGAGGTGGAACGACGTATCACCACGCGGCACCACCACGTCACCCGACCGAACGATCGCAACGACGCTCGACCCCCGAGGGAAGCCGGCATCGACGATGTTGCGACCGAGGATCGGACTGTCGGCACTGAGTGTGACCTCCACGAGTCGGGCCTTCCCACCGGCCACCTGCAGCAGCCGCACGATCGAACCGACGGTGACCGCCTCTTCCACCAGCGCAGACAGCAGGTGCGGCGCAGAGACGGCGATGTCGACACCCCACATCTCGGTGAACATCCACTCGTTGGCCGGATGATTGACCCGGGCGATGACCCTCGGCACCCCGAATTCCTGCTTCGCCAGCAGCGACGTGACGAGGTTGTCCTCGTCATCGCCGGTGACGGCGAGCGCCACGTCGGCCCGCTCCAGATGCGCCCTCGACAACTCGCCGACCTCGCAGGCGTCGGCCACCACCCACTCGACGGCCTCGAGTCCTTCGGTCCCACGGCGTCGTTCGATCTGCTGTGGGTCGCGCTCGACGACGGCGACCTCGTGCCCGTTCTCGATCAGATCGCTCGCGATGAACGTTCCGACCTTGCCGGCGCCGATGATGACGATCCTCACTTCGTTCCCTTCAGCTCGGTCGCATCGGCCCACTGCTCTTGGAGCTGGGCCACGCGGTCATTGGCCACCATCAGATACAGCAGATCACCCTCCTGGACGACGAGTCCGGCCATCGGCAGGATGCTGACCCCGAGACGACGAACAGCCGCCAGCCGAACCGTGCCGTCGGCTTCGAGGTCACTGAGGCTGGTGCCGATCAACGCACGCGACGCCGGTCGCTCGACCAGACACACACCGGCGCCGGGGTCGACCCAACGAACGGCTTCGACATCGGGCCGCAGTTGGCGCATCGACATGTCGATCGTGAGTCGAGCCGACGCGACGGTCGGGATTCCGAGCCGCTCGTACACCGCGGCCCGTCGCATGTCGTAGATGCGGGCGAAGACGCGGGCAACCCCGAACGCCTCGCGGCCGGTGCGCGCCACCACGATGTTGCTGTTGTCGCCGTTCGTCACAGCTGCGAGTGCCACAGCCTGTTCGATACCGGCGCTTCTCAAGGTGGTGCGGTCGTAACCGATCCCCTCGATCCGTGCAACGTCCAATTCACCAAGGCGTCGGAACGCCAACCGATTCGTGTCGATCACGGCGACCGAGTGGCCGAGCGCGACCATCCGCTCGGCAAGGCCTGCGCCGACTCTGCCACACCCCACGATCACGACATGTCCATTCGTCGCCGACTCGGCGGGGCTGGATGCACTTGGTGGTTCGACGTCGCTCACAGCACCTCGTTCGTTGATTCGACTTCGTTCAGATCCCCGACCTGGATCGGCACGGACAGGATGGCCGTGTTCGGCCGCTGGCGGAGCTTGCTCTTGATCATCATGGCGCTCTGGTTGTGCAGCGCCTGATCCCACCAGTGTTCGACGACGAACTCGGGAACCACGACGGTGACCACATCGTCGGGTCGTTCGGCGTCGAGCTCGTCGATCAACTCCATCACCGGCCCGGTGAGGTCGCGGAACGGTGAGAAGATGGTCCGCAACTCCACCGGCAATTCGAACGCCTCCCAGGCGTCGACGACCGCCGTCTCCTCCTCGGCGGAGGTCACCACACTGATCGCCACCAACCGGTCCGGACGCATCGAACGCGCATACGCAACGGCCTTGAGCACCCCGAGGTTGACGCTGCCGACCAGGATGACGACCGAGTGCGAGTGGCGGGGGATGTAATCGCCCGGCTCGACCTTCAGCGCCGAACGGACATCTTCGTAGTGACGCTTGATCCGCCTGAACACGTAAACGATGATCGGGATCAGCACGACCGGGATCCACGCACCGATGGTGAACTTCGAATAGATGACGACGATCAACACGACGAAGGTTGCAACGGCGCCGATCGCGTTGACCACGACTCCACGCTTCCAACTCGGTTCTCGCAGCCGCTGGTGATGTCGCACCATTCCCACCTGCGACAGCGTGAAGCCGGCGAACACGCCCACTGCGTACAGGGGAATGAGTTTGCTCGTGTCGCCGGAGAACACCACGATCAGCAACGACGCCACCGCAGCGAGCGCCAGGATGCCGTTGGAGAACACCAACCGATCGCCGCGATTCTTCAACTGCGCTGGCAGGTAACCGTCCTGAGCGAGGATCGACGTCACGCGCGGGAAGTCGGCGAAGGCCGTATTCGCCGCGAGGATGAGGATCGCGAACGTGGAGAACTGAAGGATGTAGTACGGCAACGTTTCGCCGTTGAACACCTCGCGACCCATGATCGACAGCAGGGTCTCACTCTCGTTGGGCGTCGGTCGCAGCCGACTGGCGAGCACCGAGATCCCGAAGAAGAACGACGCAAGGATCGTTCCCATCAGCAACAACGTGGTGGCTGCATGCTTCGACTCGGGCTTCTTGAACGCTGGGACGCCATTGGAGATCGCCTCGACACCGGTCAATGCCACGGCGCCGGACGAGAAGGCCCGCAGGAAGATCAACACCGTCAACCCGGTCAGTTCGTTGCCGCCGGTGAGTTCGTTCAACGCTTCGGTGTTCGGTGCGAGCGGCTCCAGCGAGCCGGTGGCGAGTCGGAACAACCCCACGGAGATCAACGCACCGAGGGCGAGGATGTACACATAGGTCGGTCCTGCGAAGAGCCGCCCCGACTCCTTCAGCCCGCGCAGGTTGGCGACGGTCATGATGGCGATGAAGCCCAGGCAGATCTCGACGCGTTCGGGTCGCAGGGCCGGGAACGCCGAGGTGATCGCGGCAACACCGGCGGAGACCGACACCGCGACGGTCAGGATGTAGTCGACGAGCAACGACGCCCCAGCGATCAACGACGGGGTCTCGCCGAGGTTCTCCCGTGACACCACGTAGGACCCACCGCCGCTCGGGTACGCGAAGATCGTCTGTCGGTAGCTCGTAATCACCAGCAGGAGCAGCACCATCACGATGATCGAGATGGGGATCAGCTGATTGAGTGCGATCGAGAGACCGGCGATCGGGATCAGGACGATGAGGATCTCCTGGCTCGCGTACGCCGTCGACGAAATGGCGTCCGACGCGAAGACGGCGAGCGCGGTGGGGATACCGAGGCGCTGATGCTGTTCGTCCTCGGTCGCCAGTGGTGACCCGACGAGGCGCCGCTTGAACCGCTTGTTCATGCTCAGGTACTCGAGCCGACGCGTCGGGTCACGCCCGCTCGATGTGATGACGTCATGTAACTCTCCTGCTTCCGGGTGCGACGGGTGTCGCAGAATCCCCACGGATCCCTCCGTGGCTCACGCGGTACCAGCCCCGCTTCGTGAGCGGGATCACCATACCGAACCGACCTGGCGCAACTGACACCGCGTGAGCGGTTCGAACCGGTTTCGGACTCACCAGTGGCCGGTTCCCGCAGCCCCTTTGAACGGTCCGGTGACATTCGTGGTCACCCAGCCGCCGTAGAAGCTGCCTTCGTTGCTCGTCACCAGTTCATCGTCGATCCAGCACTCGTCGAGCTTCTGGGCGTAGAAGGCCCAATGCTTCCCCAGGTCCGCAAAGGCGGGCGTCGGTACCGGATACGTCCACGTCGCGTCGCTGATCACGCGATCGGCCACCACGACGTCGGCGTATTCGGCCAGCCCTTTCCACTCGCACATCGTGCGCGTCGACGATGGCCGCATCAGGTCGAGATCGATGAACTCCGTCGAGACGTAATACGCCGGCGGCTGGCTCGTCTCGAGCACGCGGAAAGCGTGTGGCGCGTCGACGACGAGGTGGCCGCCGGCGATCACTCGGACGCGCCAGTCGACACGCTCGAGGCGCGGCGGGCGGGGATAATCCCACACCGATTCGAACCGCTTGCCGTTCGACGCCACGTCACTCACCGCAGATCCTCCCCTTCTCGTAGACCGTCGAACTCGGACTCCTCCGGCGCCAGGGTCTTGCCCCCGACGCGACGATCGGCCGCCTTGTCGTGGGCCCGCTGCTCCTCTTCGAGCGCAGCCTCCTCCTCGATCAGCCGCTCGAGACTGTGCAGCCGAACCGAGTCGAGCTTGCCGGCAGCGATCGCTCCCTGCACGGCACACCCCGGCTCCTGATCATGCTTGCAATCGCGGAACCGACAGTGATCCATCAGGTCGAACACGTCGGCGAATGCCCGCTCGATGCCATTGCCGGACAACCACAGGCTCAGCGCCCTCACGCCAGGAGTATCGATCAACCACCCCTCATCGGCGAGCGGCACGAGCTCAGCGGCCACCGTGGTGTGCCGCCCCCGTTGGTCGCCTTCGCGCACCGCCGAGGTGGCCTGACGCTCGTTGCCGACGAGTGCGTTGACGATGGTGGACTTGCCGACGCCGCTCGCTCCGAGGAACGTCAACGTCCGGTTCCCCGTCGCATACGACCGGATCGCGTCGATCCCGTCACCGCTGATCCCACTCGCCAGCAGCACCGGGACACCGAGCGACACCTCGGACAACGCCGCCCGGCCGGGTTGCGGGTCCTCGACCAGATCGGTCTTGGTCAGCACGACCACGGGTTCGGCGCCAGAATCGAAAGCCAGCACCAGCTCTCGTTCGAGCCGACGCGGGCTCGGAGGCGACCCGAGGGCGTGCACGAGGAACACCACGTCGATGTTCGCCGCCAGTGTGTGCGACACCGCCCGCATCCCGTCGAAGGAAGCTCGCCTCGTGAACGCCGATCGTCGCTCGATCACGTGCTCGACCCGTTCGTCGTCCTCCGACGGCACCACCCAGTCACCGACTGCGACCTCGGCGCCGATGTTGCGCACCCGCAGTGGATCGGTCGAGCCCCTCGCCTCGTCCATCGAGCGGATCACGCTGCTCCAGCCCCGGTCGAGTCGCGAGACGCGCCCGGGCGTGCCGGGCGACCCGAGTGACTGCCAATTTTCGGCGAAGTCGACCGCCCACCCGAGGGCCGGATCAGGTTCGTCGATCAGTGTGGACATCGTGGTGCGAACGGTACCCGCGATGCAGATGCCACGATCGTCCGGCACACTCAGCTCGACAAGTTCCGTCGAATCACCCGTCGAAAGGCATCGATGCCCAAACCCCTCGTCATCGTGGAGTCGCCCGCCAAGGCGAAGACGTTGTCGAAGTTCCTCGGCACCGACTACGACGTGCGCGCCTCGGTCGGCCACGTGTCCGACCTGCCGAGCAAGGGATTGAACATCGACGTCGACAACGGGTTCAAGCCCACCTACGAGTTGACCGAGCGCGGCAAGACTGTCGTGAAGGACCTCAAGGCCGCACTGAAGGACGCCTCGGAGCTGTATCTCGCGACCGATGAAGACCGGGAGGGTGAGGCCATCTCATGGCACCTCCTCGAGTACCTCAAGCCGAAGGTTCCCGTGAAGCGGATGGTGTTCCACGAGATCACCAAGTCGGCGATCGACCACGCCGTCAACAATCCTCGCGACCTCGACTACGGGCTCGTCGACGCCGCCGAGACCCGCCGCATCCTCGACCGCCTGTACGGCTACGAGGTGTCGCCGGTGCTGTGGCGTCGAGTGAATCGAGGTCTCTCTGCGGGGCGGGTCCAGAGCCCGTCGGTGCGCTTGATCGTCGAACGCGAACGCGAACGGATCGCCTACGTCACCGCCGACTACTGGGACATCGACCTCACCACCGCCACCCAACCGACGTTCGGCGCCAAGCTGGTCGCCGTCGGCGGCGAGCGCGTCGCCACAGGCAAGGACTTCGATGCCGCCGGCGTGGTGTCCGCCAAGACGGTTGCCCTCGACGAAGTGCGCGCCGTGGCCCTCGCCGACGGGCTCGATGCCGCAACGTTCACGGTTCGGTCGGTCGAGGAGAAGCCGTACCGCTCGTCGTCGAAGGCACCGTTCATGACCTCGACGCTCCAGCAGGAGGGTGGCCGGAAGCTGCGACTGTCGTCGTCGCAGGTGATGCGCGTGGCGCAAGGTCTGTACGAGCGCGGGTTCATCACCTACATGCGTACCGACAACGTCGTGCTGTCCGACGAAGCCATGCAGGCAACCCGAGCAGCAGTCACGAGCGAGTACGGCGCCAAGTACCTCAACGCGGCACCGAAGCAGTACTCGTCGAAGGTCAAGAACGCGCAAGAGGCCCACGAGGCGATCCGGCCCACCACCCCGTACCGCTCGCCACAGAGCCTCGGCTCAGAACTCAACAGCCAGGAACTCGCGCTGTACCGGATGGTGTGGCAGCGCACGCTGGCATCACAGATGGCCGATGCCACCGGCGTGACGGTGAGCGTGCGCCTCGCCGCGAACTCCACGGATCGCACGACCGGTGAATTGACCGACTGCGAATTCGCCGCATCGGGCACCACGATCACGTTCCCCGGCTACCGGGCTGTCTACGTCGCCTCGAAGGAGGCGGGTGACGACGACGCCGAGAGCGAGGCGCTGCTGCCGCCGTTGGCCGAGGGCGACGAGGTGCCGATCGCATCGATCGAACCGAACGGTCACAGCACCTCACCGCCGGCGCGGTACACAGAGGCGTCGCTCGTCAAGCGACTCGAAGAGCTGGGGATCGGGCGTCCCTCGACGTGGGCGTCGATCATCCAGACGATCCAGGATCGCGGGTACGTGTGGAAGAAGGGCCAGGCCCTCGTACCGACCTGGACGGCGTTCGCAGTGATCCGTCTGCTCGAGGAGCACTTCGAGTCGCTCGTCGATTACGACTTCACGGCATCGATCGACACCGACCTCGACGAGATCGCCAGTGGGCGCCGCGGCAAGGAGAAGTGGCTCAAGCGCTTCTACTTCGGCGACACCGGCGACGGCGACACCGAACCCATCTCGGCCGAGGCCGGATTCGGCGAAGACGCATTGCGTGGCCTCAAGCGCCTGGTCGAGGAGAACCTCGACGAGATCGACGCTGCCGAGATCAACACGTTCCCGCTCGGCCCCGACGACGACGGCGAACTCATCGTCGTGAAGCCCGGCAAGTACGGTCCGTACGTCAAACGCGGTGACGACACCGCCAGCGTGCCCGACGATCTCACACCCGACGAACTGACCGTCGCCAAGGCAATCGAGTTGCTCGCGGCGCCGAAATCCGACGAGCCGATCGGCGAACTCGAGGGCTACCCGGTGTACGCGAAGAACGGCCGCTACGGCCCCTACGTGCAGTGGGGCGACCACGACGATCCGCCGCCCGGGCTCGAGAAGCCGAAGATGTCGAGTCTGTTCAAGACGATGATCCTGGAACGGATCACGATGGACGAGGCCGAGGCGTTGCTCCAACTGCCACGTCACCTCGGCGACGACCCAGCTGACGGCGTCGCGATCATGGCGAACAACGGCCGATACGGCCCGTACGTGCATAAAGAGAAGGATTACCGCAACATCGACTCCGAGGACCAGCTCCTGCAGATCACGCTCGGCGAAGCCCTCGCGATCTTCAGTCAACCGAAGGTGTACAAGCGTGGCGGCGGCAACATGGCCGCCAAGGGTCCGCTGCGCGAGTTCGGCAACGACCCGGTCAGCGAACGTGCGGTCGTGGCCAAGGACGGCAAGTTCGGGGTGTACGTCACCGACGGCGAGACGAACGCCTCACTCGGCAAGGGCGATCGCCTCGATGCAATGGCTCCCGAGCGCGCCTACGAATTGCTCGCAATCCGACGCGAGGCGGTCACCGCAAAGGGCGGGCCCACCAAGAAGCGCGCCGCGAAGAAGACGCCCGCCAAGAAGAAGGCCGCCGCCAAGAAGCCGGCGGCGAAGAAGGCGGCAGCCCCGAAGCGCGTGGCGCCGGCGAAGCAGGCTCCGGTCATCACCGACCTCGCAAACAGCTGACCGCGCCACGTTCTCGTGAACAAGGTGCGCCTCTGGTGCGCACCTTGTTCACGAGATCGGCGCGAGCGCCGCTTGTTGCATCTCCCGGAACGATGTTGTTAGGGTGGCCTAACGAACCACGGTTGCCCGCCCACTCGAATCGGAGACGTTCGTGTTCCAGACATTCCTCACCGGACTCCGCGAGGGGCTCGAGGCGGCACTCGTCGTCAGCATCTTGATGTCGTTCATGGTCCGCAGCGGGCACCGCGATCGCATCCCGGCCCTCTGGGCAGGCGTTGCAGTCGCCGTGATCGTCTCCTTCGGATTCGGCGCCCTGTTGCACTACACGTCGGCATCGATGAGCTTCGAGGCGCAGGAGGCCTTCGGTGGCGTGTTGTCGATCGTCGCCGTGGCCTTCGTGACGTGGATGGTGTTCTGGATGAAGCGGGCTTCGCGAACCCTCAAGGGTGAGTTGCAGGACAAGATGTCTGCCGCCATCGAGATCGGCACCATCGGCGTGTTCACCGCGGCACTCCTTGCCGTTGGTCGTGAAGGTCTCGAAACCGCGCTGTTCCTCTATCCCACCTTCCAAGCCCAGGGAGCGGGAGCGGGTCCCGCTGTCGGCGCACTCCTCGGAATCCTGACCTCCGTCGTGATCGGTCTCCTGCTGTACCGCGGCGTCGTGTCGATGAACCTGTCCGTGTTCTTCAAGGTCACCGGTGCAGCTCTGATCGTGATCGCTTCGGGAGTGCTTGCGTACGGCGTCCACGACCTGCAGGAAGCAGGCATCCTGCCCGGCATCGACAACCTCGCCTGGGACGTGAACGGCTGGGAGATCACGAGTTGGTACGGAGCGCTGCTCAAGGGCATCTTCAACCTCGGCCCTCAGATGACCGTGCTGGAGATCGTCACCTACATGGGTTACCTGATCCCGACGATGTTCCTCTTCCTTCGCCCGGCAGGCATCCCCCGCATCGCCACCGCCACCGAGCACACAGCTTCTGATGCTGATGCGACCGTGGTCGGCGAACCCGCTCGCTGACCGACGGCGGCCCGCGACCGATCTCCGCCTCGAACCCCTGCCACCCACCCCAACCTCGGGAGTACCACCATGTCATCACGTCGAGCGTTCCTCGCGCTCCCTCCAATTGCGCTCCTGGCGCTGAGTGCGTGTTCCACCGAGTCCACCGACTCGACCGCCGATGTCACCGGCACCGACGACGCGTGCATCATCGGGAGCACCACGATCGAAGCCGGCAAGGTCGGCTTCGAGTTCCTCAACGAGAGCAGCGATGTCAACGAGCTGTACGTCTTGAAGGCGAACGGCGACACGCTCGGCGAGGTCGAGAACGTCACGACCGGGACGTCGCGCACGCTCACGGTCGACCTCGTGGCCGGCGACTATCTGGTGCGCTGCAAGCCTGGCCAGACCGGGGACGGGTTCGAGTCGGCATTCACCGTCACCGGCGCCGGCGGAACCGAGCAGGCCGATCCCGACCGCGAGATCAGCTTCGACGCTGTCGACTTCGACTACGAGAACCTCGCCCTCGCCGGGATCGCCGACGGCGACACGATCCGCTTCGCAATGGTCAACACCGGCTCGCAGGCCCACGAGTTCGAAGTGCTCGACCCGAACGGCGAACCGATCGGCGAGGTCGCAGCCACCAGCCCAGCGGGGTCGGGCGGCGCAACGATGGAGTTCACCGCGCCCGGCGTGTACACGTACCAATGCATCCTCGTCGATCCCGACACCGATCAGCCGCACACCGAACTCGGCATGGTCGGCACCTTCGAGGTCGCCGAGCGCTGATCTCCTCTACCGACTTTCCTCGTTCTCGTGAACAAGGTGCGCCTCTGGTGCGCATCTTGTTTACGAGAACGAGGGAGTTTTCCCTCAGGTGAAGATGATCTGGCCGCCGGCTGCCATCTCGTAGAACTCGCCGATGGTGATGATGCCGTCGAGTTCGTCGATCAGGTCCTCGCGCTCCATGCCGAAGAGTTCGACCGACGCGAGGCACGCATAGAGCCCGGCGCCGGTGTCGTGGATCATCTCGATGAACTCGGCAATACCGGGAAAGTCGAGCTTCTCGATCTGCTTCTCCATGTACTTGGTCATCAGCGCCGAGGCGCCCGGGATCATGCCGGCCAATGTCGGCACGTGCAGGCCGGGGTTGCCGACCGCCGCCACTTTGATGTGGTCGTGGCGTTGCTGGTGCACGGCATCCATGCCGAAGAACGTGAAGAACAAGTTGGCCTCGATGCCTTCGTTACGGGCGCCGTTGGCCATGATCAGCGCCGGGTAGATGCCTTCGAGTGAGCCCTTCGACACGATGATCGAGACCTTCTCGATCGTCGGATGGAGGGGCGCTGGGGGAAGTTGTCGGGTGTTGGTCATGTCAGATGCAGCCCTTCGGCTTGGGGATGCCCGCCACCCTGGCGGCGAGCTTGGCGGGGCCTTTCGGAAAGAGCACGAACAGCTCCTTGGTGCTGACATCGGAGAGCTTGCTGATCTTGCGAACGGTGGGTCCCGTGCCTTTGGCGAAGTACTCCGAGCGCATCAGGTCGATCACCGTCCAATGACGATCCGTCAACGGCGTCGGCACGCCGACCTCATCGGCGATCTCGGTTGCCATCTCCTTGGTCCATGCGTGGGCGTCGACGAAGAATCCCTCGTCGTTCACCTCGACGGACGTGCCAGCGAGTGTCTGGGTTGGCATGGGTCGTACTCCTTTCTCGTCAGCCCGCGACGGGCTGCTTCTTACCGAGCTTGGGCATGTCGGGGCCGATGCCGGGGATGTCGCGCCCGGGCAGCAGACCGTGCCAGTAGAACGATTGGAACATCAACTTGCCGAGATGGTTGAGCCGCGACTCCGTGAGCAGCGGCAACCCGACCGGGCCGGGGTAGTGACCTCCGACCGGTTCGTTCTCGTAGTTGAAGTCGATCAGGAGCGCTTTGGAAAAGCCGGTCTCGATGAAGCAGTTGGCGTGGCCGTCGAAGGCGTGCTCGAGCGGCGCGCCGTCGAGGAACGCTGCGATGTTCTCGACCAGCACCTCGCCCTCGAAGTGGGTCACCGAACCGGCCTTGGAAGCCGGGAGATCCGCCGCGTCACCGATGACGAAGATGTTCGGCTTCACCTTCGACTGCAACGTGGCGTTGTCGGTGGGAATGAACCCGAGTTCGTCGCCGAGCCCGGGCGAATCCGCGACGTAGGCGGCGCCACCGTGCAGTGGGATGACGACCGCAAGATCGAACTCGACCTCGCGCTCGTCGTAGCTGATCAGCTTGCCGGTCTGTCCGTCGACGGCACCTTCGACCTGACCGGTGTTGAATTCGGTCACGATCTCGATGTGCTTGTCACCGAGCAGCGATCCGAGCGTCGCTGACGCCGTCGGCTTCGTGAATGCCCCGTCGAGCGGCGTGACGTAGGTGATGCAGACGTCGTCGCGCACACCCTTTTCGGTGAAGTACCAGTCGGCGAGGAACGCGAATTCGAGGGGGGCGACCGGACACTTGATCGGCATGTCGATCACGTTGATCACCAGGTGACCCTCGTCGAAGTCGTCGAGCGCTGCGGCCAGCGCCGTCGCACCTTCCATGTCGTAGAAGGTGTGGACCGTCTCGTGCCATCCGACTCCCGTCAGACCCTCGGTCTCTTCGGGGAGGAGTACGGCACCGGTGGCAACCAGGAGAACGTCGTACGTGAGCGTGGTGCCGTCCTGCAGCGCAACGGTGTTCGACTCGATGTCGACGCCACCGATCCGACATTGGTGGTACTCGATCCCCTTCTTGAGTTGTCGGTCTCGCTTGCGCACGATCTCGGCGGTCTCGGCCAGTCCGAACGGCACGAACAACAGACCCGGCTGGTACACGTGGAGATTGTCCTGATCGACGATGTCGATGCGCAGCCGGTCATCCGGGAACTTCTTTCGCAGCCGATTGGCGGCGAGTGTTCCACCCGTCCCGGCTCCGAGAATCACGAGTCGTTGCTGTTGCGAGGTCATCGCTGCGAACTCCAAAGGTCCGAGCCGCAACCGTTGCGACTGTTCCTTTCATCGACGGTACGCACCGTCCGCGTCGTCCGCTATGGCCTTTCGTCCCGATCCCCTGCGGGGTATGCGCAGCGGGTCGGGTCCGGTGGAGTGGATACCATCGCCGACCGTGAGCGAACAACCGCCGTACATCGCGTTCGAGGGCGCCGAGGGTTCCGGCAAGTCCACGCAAGCAGCCCGATTGGCCGAGTCGATCGGCGCCGTGCTCACCCGCGAGACCGGCGGCACCGGCATCGGCGCACGGCTGCGAGCGCTGCTGCACGACACGAGCGTTCACAACCTGCACCCTCGGGCCGAGGCGCTGATCACCGCCGCTGACCGAGCCCAACACATCGCCGAAGTCGTCAATCCGGCGCTGGCTGCCGGGCGTGCTGTTGTCACCGATCGATCCGTGTACTCGTCACTCGCCTACCAGGGGTACGGGCGCGAACTCGACATCGACGAGATCCGCCACCTCAACCAATGGGGCACCAGCGGGGTCTGGCCGGGCACGGTGGTGTTCCTCGACACGCCTGACGACGTGGTCGCCGAACGAATGAGTCGTCGCGATCTCGACCGCTTCGAGGCGGCCGGGGACGAGTTCCACGCTCGAGTGCTCGCCGGCTTTCGCACCATGGCAGCAACCGACCCCGACCGCTGGATCATCGTGCAAGCGGTCGGCTCCGTCGACCGGGTGGCCGCCGACATCCGCCGGGCACTCGACGAACGAGGGGTGCTGTGAGCGTCCCCACGATTGCCGGCGCCGAGAGCGCCACTCGTCCTGGTCCGATCTGGGACAACGTCATCGGCCAGTCCGAAGCGGTGCGCCATCTCCGCTCGACGGCCGATCGCGGCGCCGTTCACGCCTACCTGTTCGTGGGGCCCGCCGGTTCGACGAAGCTGCAGGCCGCCCGGGCCTTCGCTGTTCGGTTGATGACGGGCGCCGAGGACGCCGGGCAGCGCGACGCTGCGTTGATCCTGCGCGGCGAGCACCCCGATGTGCGAGAGGTCAGGCGCAGCGGCGCACGGATCGACGCGGAACAGGCCAGGGCGATCATCCACGAGGCGTCGCTCACCCCATCAGAGGGCGCCTCCAAGGTGATGATCCTCGACGAGTTCCATCTGCTCGCACCGGAGGGCGCCGGCCGACTGCTCAAGATCATCGAGGAGCCGCCGGATTCCGTCACGTTCCTCGTCCTCGCCGACTTCGTGCCCCACGAACTGATCACCATCTCCTCACGATGCGTGCGCGTCGACTTCCGTGCGATCAGTGCCGACGTGATCGCTGCGCAACTCGTGGCCGAAGGGATCGCACCGGC
>JANPKU010000188.1:0-2088 GCA_031426215.1 Actinomycetes bacterium | reverse complement strand
CAGCGCAGCGCCCGAGCGGCGTTTGGCGCTGGCTTCGAAGTATCGGCCGGCGAGGATGAACACGGTGACTCCGGCGGCGACCTCCAAGTAGATCTGGCTCGAGCCCATGCCTCTTTCTGGGGTGAACGAGAACCCGTGGCGCATACCGATCACACCGGCATCGCCGAGGAACAGGGCGTACAGCGACCACGCGAACGCGGCCATGGTGCCCACGGAGATCAGCGTGTCCATGGTGGCGGCGGCGTGGCGCAGGTTGGCCCAAGCGACACGGTGGAACGGCCATGCGCCCCACGTGACGACCGGGGCGGCGAGAGTGAGCGACAGCCATTGCCAACCGTCGAACTGCAGCGACGGGATCATCGCCATCAAGACCACCGGCACTGCGAGAACAGTCGAAGCCACCAGTCGTTGGCGAAGCGGTGCGGTGGTATCGACTTCCTCCGACACAGTGTCAGTTGCTCCCGACGTGGTGGATGTGCGTGGGAGGGCTGCCGAATACCCGACAGCTTCCACGGCTGAGACGAGTTCGTCGGTGGTTATGTCGCCGGTGACGGTCACTTTTGCCTTCTCGGTCGAGTAGTTGACCGTGGCCACGACGCCGTCGAGCTTGTTGAGCCGCTTCTCGATGCGCATCGCGCAACTTGCGCACGTCATGCCGGCGATGTCGAGCTGGACCTGGCGTTCCGTCGGGTCGGTCGTGGTGGATTGAACGTCGTGGGTGATGTTCGTCATCTCAGTGCCCTGTCTCGTGCGGATCGCTTGGTTGGATGTGGTCGGTGTCGATGTCGGAGTCGTTGTCGTGCGGTTGGTTGGGTCGGCCGTTGGTCTCGGGGACCTCGACGGTGAACGCTGCGGTGCGGACGGTGCCGTCGATCGAGATGTCGAGGAACAGGTGATAGACGCCTGGCGTCGGGAGTTCGGCGGCGAACCGGACTGCCGGCTGTTCCCTTGTCGCATCGCCGAGGGGGTGGACGTGGAGGAACGCCAGGTCCCCGCCGCGCAGTGCGACGAGATGGCCGGATGCGCCGAGATACGGGTCGGGGACGACCGGTTCTCCGTCGATACGCACGGAGAAGGTGAGCGTCGACAGGCCCACGGCCGCAGTGCCGGTCATTTCGACCTCGTAGCCGTCGACGCTGACCGTCGTGTCCCCAGTCGAGGGTGCCGTACGTGTGCCGGTGTCGACGCCGCCGCTTCCGACGGCGAGGTCGGTGCCGAGTGTGATGCCGTCGGCACCGGTGGGGCGTGTGTCGGCAAACACACGGTACGAGCCCGCCGGCAGCGCAGGCACGTCGACGGTCCACACGCCGTCGGTGTCCTGGGTGGGGTGGAGGTGGTGGTAGTCGACGAAGTTCCGGGAGACGACGATCAGGTGGAGCCGGCGCTCGTGGGTGACGTCGAAATCAGTGACGGTCCCGCCGCCGGAGTCGACGATCCGAAACGAGTATGTCGCGGCGACATCGGCGGCGAGCGAGGCCGCCCCCGCAACGATGCGGAAGCCGGCGGAGTCAAGCGAGACGCCAGGTACGTGGGGTCGGCCACCGACCGTGTCGTGATCGGCCCCCGGCTGGTCGGTGTGGGAGTCGTCGGTGGTGTCGATCGGGCCGACGGCGGCAGCGAGTCCGGCGGCAGCGGCGAAGGATGCGGCGAGCACGACACCGTAGGCGACGAGTTTGGCGCCTGTGCCGAATTGGCGGGGCCTGGTCATGACGTGTACTCCTGGTCGAGTTGAAGGCCGGCGACGAGGTTGAAAGCGCCGGTGAGGTGGTTGAGTGTGACGAGGCCGACGACGTCGAGCAGCTGGCGATCGGAGTGGCCGAGTCGACGAAGGTCTTCGATCTGCTCACCGGTGACGGACGCCGGGGAACGATGAACTTGGGTTGCGTAGACAATGAGGGCGGCGGCGGTCGGCTCGCTGGCGGTACCCGAACGTGCGAGAGCGATCTCGCCGTCGGACAGACCGGCCACTCGGGCTGCGGCGGTGTGAGCGGCCATGCAGATATCGCAGCCGAGTTGCTGTTGGATCGAGAGCGAGATCTGCTCGGCGAGGCGACGGGGCAGCGTGCTGCGCTTCATCGCCCGGCTCAG
>JANPKU010000187.1:0-4738 GCA_031426215.1 Actinomycetes bacterium | reverse complement strand
GGTCGGCGACGGCGTCAACGACGCCCCGGCCCTTGCTCAAGCTGACGTCGGCATCGCAATCGGTGCAGGCACCGACGTCGCCATCGAAACCGCCGACCTGGTACTCATGCGATCCGACCCGCTCGACGTTGCCGTGGCCCTACAAATCGGACGCGGAACCCTGCGCAAGATGCGCCAAAACCTCAGCTGGGCCATCGGCTACAACGTCATCGCGCTCCCCATCGCCGCCGGAGTCTTCGAACCCGCCTTCGGACTGGTGCTCCGACCCGAGATCGCCGCCCTGTCGATGTCAGGCTCCAGCATCATCGTGGCCGCCAACGCCATGATGCTCAAGCGAGTCAAGCTCCCCACCCCACCGCCCGCTGCTGAGGCCGGGGCCGAGGACGAGGTCGCTACCGCGCCCTCGTCGGCGAAGCACATCGACGCCCACGCGTCGTCATGAATCGTCGCTGATCACGATCTTGCGATTCGGCAACGCCGGCCGTTGAAGATCGGCATCCCGGTGAACTCGTCTCGGTCAGTCGTGGTGTGGAGTCGGTTGACGTTCACGCCGGGCCGCCGCTTGGCACGCGTCTGGCCGCTGTCGTAGTCGTGTCCCCAGAACTGTGGCACGGCAACCGTGTCGGGTCGGATGCGATCAGTCACGCGGGCCGGAATCTCGACGGAGCCGTGCTCGGTCGCGAGTTGAATCAGGTCGCCGTCGGCGATTCCGGCGACGGCAGCCGTATCAGGATGGATGTGAGCGTGAGGTTCGTCGAGTTGGTCGGTGAGGCTCGGCATGTTGTGAGTCCAACTGTTGAAACTTCGGAGCCGTCGGAAACCTGAGATGAGCCACAGCGGAAACTCGGTCGATGATGCAATGTCCACGGTCATCTCCGCTCGAAGGGCGCCCGCGAACTCGTCGGGGCCGAGCTGCAGCCGATGCTCGGGTGTGTTGACATATCGCTCGAAGAAGTCGTCATCGCCTCGCGGATCGAGCTCCAGCCCACCGACGTGTTCGATGACATCGTCGAGTCGCACGTCGTCAGGCAGCACCGCCTCATACATCGCCTCTTCCGGGTAGTACTCGCCTCGGCCGTGGGCCTCGAGTACCTCGATGTTGATGTCGGGGTTGTTCAGAAACGGGACGTCGGCCGCAATGAGGATGTCTTGCAGAACGTTCCATTCGGCGCGTGCATCACCTGCCGGTTCCACGACCTGTGGACGCCATTCGATGCGACGGGTGGGCTCGTACTTGTCGACCATGAAATGCATGGATGACTTCTCGAACTGGGTCGCCGCAGGGAGCGACCAGTCACCGAAGGTGGCGGTGTCAGAGTGATAGATGTCCAGGCAGACGAGTAGGTCGAGCCGCTCAAGTGCCGCCTCCACCTTGCGGGTGTCGGGGAAACTGATGACCGGGTTGCCGGCGAACACGATCAACGCTCGGATCCGGTCGTCGCTGTCAGACAAGATGTCGTCGGCCATCACGGTCGAAGGGAGCCCGCCGAAGATGTGCGGGTATCCGCCAATGCGCGACGGCTCGAAGTTGTTGCGCAGAAGTCCGGCGAGGAGGTACTTCGCTGGCTCGGTCGCCCCGCCGTGAAAGACCATCCCTCCCTGTCGGCCGACGTTTCCCGTGATGGCATTGAGGGTGGTCACCGCCCATTCGGTGAGCGTGGTGTTCGGACCCGTCTGTACGCCGACCCGTGTGGATGCAAATGCCGATGGCGCGGTGGCGAATCGCTCCGCCTCGCTGCGAATCGTCTCGACCGGAAGATCGCAGATCGCGGCCGCTCGTTGGATCGGCAGATCGGCAGCGAGTTCACGCCACGTTTCGAGACCGACCGTGTGCTGTTCGCAAAATGCGGCGTCGAAGAGTTCACGGTCGATGATGTGCCCGAGCATCGCGACGAGGAAGTACAGGTCGGTTCCTGGCCGGATCGCGAGATGATGATCCGCCAAGGCCGTCGTTTCGGTCGCGCGTGGGTCGACGACGGTCACGGTCCCGCCGCGTCGTTGGATGTCGCGCAGATCTGCCCGGATCCGTGGGCGACGTTGGAGCAGCGCCATGCCCTGAGTGACCACCGGGTTGGTGCCGAGCAGCAGCGCGTGGGTTGCATGGTCGGCGTCGGGTTGCAGCATGACGCCTTCGTCGCCGAACACACGCGCTGCGCTGGCGCCGCGGTCGGTGAATTCGAGCGACAGGACGTTGAAGGCGTTGCGTGATCCGAACGCACCCGCCGTCGTCAGCGCGAGCACGATGTTGGCCGAGTCGGCGGCGTTGCCCCAGTAGGTGGCGATCGAGTTGGGGCCGTGCTCGTCAGCGATGGCGCGAAGTCGGTGTCCGATCTCGGTGGTTGCCGTCGCCCAGTCCGAACGCACCCACGTACCGTCGGGCAGTCGTCGTTGTGGGTGGAGGAGTCGGTCGGGGTCGTTCTGGTACTCCAGCAAGTGGTGTCCCTTGACGCAGAGATAGCCAGCAGAGACCGGGTGACTCTTGTCGCCGCGAATCGCGACCATCTCGCCGTCGACCACGTCTGCCTCGATGCCGCAGTACGGCTCACATGCACCGACTTTGCACGTCGTGCGAACCGTCAGCCTCTTGCTCATGTCTGCCCTTCCTGGTTGACGTTCCTTGGGTGTGCAGAAATGTATCATCTGTGTTGCATCGATGGGTTAAGTAGGATGCAGCCGTGACCCGCGACGAGGTGCCGAGCGATCTCGTCGATGCACTCGAAGACGTGCTCGAAACACACGGTTGGGGCGCCATGACGGTGGACTTGATCGCCAAAGCCGCAGGCGTGAACCGAGTGACTCTTTACCGCAACGGCATGTCGAAGGAGCGCCTACTCGTAGCCGCCGCTGTCGCAGCGGCGCTCGAGTTCAAAGAAGCTGCGCTCGTTCCGCTGACTGCTTCGGGCACGGCACGCGAACGTCTCGAACTGCTGGTGGAAGCCCTGTTCGACTCGGCAGATGGCCACCTGGCTCTGCTCGCCGGGCTCTATGACGGCCCGACCGCGATCTTCCACCTTTTAGGCACATCGACGTCCGACATCGACGTCATCACTCGGTTCGAGTACACCGAACCGTTCGAACGACTTCTGAGAGACGGGATGATCGACGGCACCCTGTGGAGCATCGATCCAGTCGAAGATGCCGAGTTGATCTTCAACGCTGTGGGATGGACCTATGTCCACATGCGACGCAGCCACCGCTGGACCCCAGCACGTGCACGACCAGCCGTACGACGGATCGCACTTGCATCCATCGTTCCCGTCGAGGGGACGCGGTGACCCCAATTCGCTGATTGGTCACACGCCGAAGCGACAGCCGGATACGGATTGACCGGGGTTCTGGCCGGATGCGTTTCGATGGGCAAGTGGTTCCTAGTTCATGCGCATTCGAACACTGTGGGTGGTGGAGTCCACATCTTCGGGATCGCCCCGTCGTGAATCCGTAGCTGCCGCGGATGCGCTACTCGACGAGCGGGGGTCAAGATCATCACGCCAAGCAATTCCTGGCCAATGACAAAGGAGCCCGGCATGATCGTCGGCCACAGCCAACACGCCCAACCTGCGTCTCCAGGAGGCCGCAAACCGAAATTTGCTCAGAAGGGCGTGGGTCACGGGCTGATGATGATCGCGTGCTGCATTCCGATGCTGGTGATCGCTGTTGTTCTCGTAGCGACAGGGGTCGTCGGAGTCGGCTTCATCTTCGTCGCACTCGGCTGCACCGCCATGATGGCTTTCATGATGCGAGGCATGAACCACGGTGGGATGAATCATGGTTCCACGGCACGCGGTGACGTGGACCATCGGGACATGAACCACGGTGCAAGTCGACCACTCGCGCCACCACCACGCACGGCACCACGCACGGATCGCGGTCGCCCGAACGGTCCCTGACGTGGCGGACCGGAGCAAGGCCGGATGACCGAAACTGCACTCGCTCGGCCGCGACCAACCAGGATGACCGCCATCACCGCTGCGTGGGGCTCGTGCTTCGTCGCCATCGATTGGGGGTTGCGCGATGCCCCGGTCCTGTGGTTGGCCGCATTCCGTGCGTTGCTCGCCGGGGCCGCACTCCTCGCCCTTGCCGTAGCCCAACACCGATCCCGCCCGCAGGGTCTCAACGCATGGAGCCAGATCACGCTTCTTGCTCTGTTCAACGTGACCATCGGGTTCGCCGCCATGTTCGCTGCAGCTGCAGCGCTGTCCGCCGGAGTCGCGGCCGTGTTGTCGAACGCGCAGCCGCTCCTCATCCTTCTACCTGCGTGGTGGCTTTTCGGGGAACGTCCTCGACGTTCCGCCGGCGCAGCCGTGGCCGTTGGTTTCATCGGATTGGCAATCACGGCTTCCGCGTCGATCGGGACGGCGAGTGGCGCCGCCCTCGCATTGATCGCTGCCATCGCCATCACTACCGGAACGCTCCTTGCGCGGCGGATGCACGAGGTCGACGTTCTCGTAGTCAGCGCATGGCACTTCCTCATCGGTGGCGCAGGACTCGCGATACTCGCCTTCATTCTCGATGGGGGACCTTCGGTCAGCTGGACACCACGATTCATTGCGTCTTTGGTGTTCCTTGCGTTGGTCGGCACCGCCGGTGCGTTCGTCCTGTGGTTCACGGAAGTCCGACGCGCGCCACTGGCCGCCGTCGCCCTCTGGACATTTCTCACCCCCGTGTTCGGTCTGATCTTCGGAGCCATCGCACTTCGCGAGTACCCCACAGGGCGCGAACTGGGCGGGATCGGTCTTGT
>JANPKU010000186.1:0-8116 GCA_031426215.1 Actinomycetes bacterium | reverse complement strand
TGAGTGTTCTGACCGCCGTTGAGCGCGGCCGTCGTGCCGCCGCCAATCTGATGCTCGACACCGCAGTCGTCACGCGCCCAGGAGGCTCCCCGACGTTCAATGCGATCACCGGAGTTCTCGTGCCGTCTGCCGGGACGGTCGTCCACACCGGGCCATGTCGTCTGCGTCAGCCGACGCCGCAGGAGTCGGAGGTGCTGTTCGGTGAGCAGCAGGTGTCGATCGCCCGCTTCATTGCCGTGTTCCCGCACGACGTCACCGGCATCAAGATCGATGACGTCATTACCCTGACCGTCTCAGCGGACCCCGACGTGATCGGCGTCGAGTATCGGGTTACAGCGGTGCCCCGATCAACGTTCACGATTCACAAGAGCTACGCCTGCGAGGCCGTCACATGACTACCACTGCCGCCGACCTGTTTGACCGCCACGCGTCGCTGACAATCAGCACTTACATGTGGAACAACCACGCCGAAATGAAGGAAGCGATCGTTCCGTTGCTCGATGCCCAGGGGTTGGTATCGGCCGACATCAAGGAGGGAATTGTCGTGACGAGAACGCAGGTCATCCTCAGCGTCTTCGAGCGCGGTGAGGACGGGAAACGGATGTACGACCAAGACGGCCGGTCGTTGACCCACCCGGTCGTCATCGAAATTCCACCGCAGCCGTCGCTGTGACGATCCACTCGGAGCGCGTGTTCATCGACTGGGTGATCGACACCCTCACCGCTGGCGGCCTTTCGGTCGGCGACGGTGTCGCTCCCGTTTCGACGCCGGCCGGCGCCGGCTACGTAGTCGTCTACTCGATCGCTGGCGGCATCGTGGAGGGTTCGCTCGAAGATCCCCGTTCGGACGCTGCACCGACGTTCCAGGTCACCAGCGTGAGCACCGACCCTCGCCAGGTGCGCTGGCTAGTTGACCGTGTGCGCTCACTGTTCAACGTCGCCGTGCCGGCGGTGTTGGCCGATGGCCGCAAGGTGATCTGGCTCGACTTCCCGACGGCATCAGCGTCGATCATCAGGGACGACGACGTCAGTCCGCCTAACCATTACGCGCCGGACCGCTTCGACGTCGGCACCGCATGATCATCCCTCACTGAAAGGACGGCCAACATGGCTGCAATCACTGTTCAACAAGCACAGGTCACCGGCACCGCACTCAACCTCGTGGCCGCGTCAGGTGGTGGCGACACGATCGCCACGCAGGATGCCACCACGTACCTCGTGGTCCGCAACTCCGACGCCTCGTCGAAGACGGTCACGGTGGTGCGACCCGGGAACGACGAGTTCGGCCTGGCCGTCCCTGACATCGCTGTCGCGGTGGCAGCGGGTGCGACCACGGTGATCGGTCCGATTCCCGCACCGTTTCGCAATCCGTCCAACAGCCTCGTCGATGTGACGTACTCGGCGGTCACTTCGGTCACTGTCGCCGCATTCAGGGCTGGCTGACCGTTCCGTGAGCGTCGACTTCGACATGTCCGAAGTCAACAAGCTGGCCGCCGACCTCGCCGGGTCGGCAGCCGCGGCAGAGCGGGCATCATCGGTGGCGCTGACCGTCGTCGCCGCCAAATTCGCAAGTGCCGCTCGAGCAGCGGCACCGATCGACACCGGAGCGTTGCGGTCTTCCATCGTCGTCAGTGGTGACGGTGACGAGCGCATCATTGCAGCAACCGACGAGGCCGCCAGCTTCGTGGAGTTCGGGACGTCGGACACGGCGCCTCAACCGTTCATGTGGCCGCAGGTGCCGGCTGCGACTCGTGCGCTTGCCAAGGCGCTCGGCGCTATCGACCCGTTGGACTAGCTGGCCACCTCGGCGCAGGCCGTCTGAAAGTCGTTCATCGCATCGGTCAAGCCATCGGCCTCATCCGCTGAGGTGACGGCTGCCAGTATCCGACGAGCTGAGTTTGCCATTCCGGGCTCATCGCTAGCACGGGCGGCTTCCTCGATGTCTTGAACGCGAGGACGCAGCTCGGCCTCACTCAGCACGCCGTCCCTGACGTCGTTGGCCAGCTCGTTGAATCGCGAGCACGCCAGCTCCGCCCCGCCGTCCGGTTCTGAATCGCCGCACGACACGACGCCGGCAACGGCGATCACCAGCACGGCCATCTGTCTCAGCATCCGCTCACCATACATCGGAGTTCACCATGCCTGATTTCCCTGATCCCGTCGCGCTCTACCACCCGTCCGACCCCGACGAGATCGTCGTCATGTCCCGCTTTCAGCTGCCCACGTTGGCGCTGTCTGGCTGGGTCGAAGCCAAGTCGCCCAAGGGCGAAGCCGCCCCGGCAGCCGTGATCACCCCCGAAGACCCCTCAGCAACAGGAGATGAGAAATGACTGCACTCGCACATGACGGCAACGTCGTCTGGTACTTCGCGCCCACCGTGGCGAGCGTCGCTGCACCGACCGTGGCGAACATCAACGCCGCGACCCGGATCACCGGCATCACCAACTACACGACTCCCTCGTCCGAGGCCGAGGTCGACACCTCAGGGATCGACGACATCTACGACACGGCCGTCGTCGGTACCTCCAAGGTCGGCCCGATCGAACTGACCATGAAGCGCGACGACACCACGGAGACGACCTCGTTCGACCTGTTCGTGTTCCGCACGAACGGCTTCCTGATTCGATCCAAGCAGGGCGTCGCGAACGTGGCTGGCAAGAAGGTCGAGGTGTACCCGGTGCAGATTGGTCAGCGACGCCTTGAGGGCTACGGCAAGAACGCCACACAGAAGTTCATGGTGAGCTTCTACGTGACGTCTCAGCCGAACCTCGCTTCTGTCGTCGCCGCCTGATGGCGAAGTCGATTCAGGACATCCTCGCTGTCGCTGAAGACGAGGCGTACCACCGCGTCGTCACGGCGACCATCGCTGCGGTTCCCCAGGCGCTTCGTGACGAGCACGAAGCGCTGGTGGAAGTGTTGCCGACACTCGTCTCGGACACGATCGATGAGCATCCCGAACGGATGATCACGGCAGAGCGAATCCTCGAAATCGAAGCGGAGATGGAAGCCTGCACGATCGAGTTCCGGTTCCGTTCCATCGGGCACCGGGCGTGGGCTGATCTGTTGCGCGCTCACGCTCCGACCAAGGAGCAGCTGCGCCAGGATCGTTCACTGGATCACAATCCAGAGACGTTCCCTGACGTCGCTATGGCAGTCTCGTGCGTCGAGCCGGTCATGTCCGTGGAGGAGGTTAAGCGGCTCGCGGCGTCGCCTCTGGTCGACGTCGCTGCCTGGTCGCGTCTCTGGAATGCGTGCATCAAGGCGAACGTGGCGGCCGCCAACCCAAAATCTCTGGTGGCAGCTGGTCTGATTCGCCATCGGAGCGAAAGCTCCGCGCCGCTGCCGAGCACTACCGAGTACCCCGAAGCGTCTTCCTCGGACGAGTAGTCGGCCAGGCGACCGAGGAGTGGCCCGACGCCGATCCACGCCAATGGCTGCCGGAAGACACCGACTCCGCGCTCGAGTGGGCAGACTACCAAGCAAGTCTCTGCAGCGGGTGCGGCAATCCCCGCTCCGAGTGCATGGATGAGGCAAACGACGGCGCGTACGAAGCGATGCCGATCCACTGTTTTGCCTGCGCGGAACGTGACGCCGAGAACCGGCGGATCAGCGAAGCTCGCAGCGGCGAGGACTACGGGTCGGGCTCGTTCGACGGGCTGTACCTGTCAATCATCGAACGGAAGGACGACTGACCGTGGCAACCAACGTCGAAGTCCGTCTGTCC
Organism: Actinomycetes bacterium; assembly: GCA_031426215.1. Taxonomy (GTDB): domain Bacteria; phylum Actinomycetota; class Acidimicrobiia; order Acidimicrobiales; family Ilumatobacteraceae; genus Sva-07. Next base: position 4,392 of record JANPKU010000186.1, on the reverse strand, counting down.
GCCAACACCACGCAGTATCAGAAGGCGATGCGCGACGCCGGCACGAGCACAGAGGGCGTCGCCAAGGCAACCACTGCGACCACCTCGACGGTGGGTTCTAAGTGGCAGACAGCTGGCAGCAAGATCACGTCATCGATGATCCCTTCATACGCAGCCGTCGGTGTCGCTGCGGGCGTCGCCGCCAAGTACGCCATCGACGCAGCCTCCAACCTCGCCGAGTCCACGAACGCCGTGAAGGTGTCATACGGTGAGGTTTCCGACGCGGTTCTCGATCTTGGCAGGAACGCCACCGAGCAGTTCGGTCTGTCGCAGCGTGCGTTCAATGATGCTGCGGTGTCGTTCACGAACTTCGCCGAGGATGTGGCCGGCGACGGCGGGGATGTGGCTGGCACGCTCGAGACCCTCATGCTGCGATCGACCGATTTCGCCAGCGTGATGAACATGGATGTCACTGAGGCGGCCAACGCGTTTAAGTCGGCGCTGTCCGGTGAGGCCGAGCCGCTCAAGGCGTTCGGTATCAACATCTCCGATGCAGCGGTGAAGGCATACGCGCTGGAATCTGGACTCATCGCCGTCGGTGAGACGATGAGCGATCAGGAGAAGGTGCAGGCCCGCTTCGGTCTACTGATGAAGGAGACCGACAAGGTCGCCGGCGACTTCGCGAACACCTCCGACGGTTACGCAGGCGCCATAAAAAAGGCGAGGGCTGAGGTCGAGAACCTGGCAGCGTCGCTGGGCAACGTGCTGATCCCTGCGCTGGCAGCAGCGCTCGGCTTCATCACCGACACCATCACAGGCTGGCAGGAGATCGCCAATCTGCCGGCGGTGTCATGGACGGTCAACACGGTGTCGGACATCCCGAGCACACTGGACGATTTCGAGAACGCGATTTGGGGTTGGGCCGGTCGCGTGACCGGTATCGGGCCACAGGTCACCAGCACGATCGACGACGCGTCGGAGTCGCTAAACACGCACACGGGGGCAGTCCACCTCGCCAACGAGGAGACCGCTGAGTGGGTTGCCAAGCAGCTCGCCGCCGAGGCCGCGGCACGAGCGGCGATCCAGACCACAGAGGATCTCGCCTCGTCCACGTACCTCGTCACGCAGTCGATCAATGACGCCATCAACGCGCACAACCGCGAGGCCGAAGCACTCAACGCAGCCAGCGACGCCCGCCGGGCATTGACCGACGACACGTACGCCGCCGCCGACGCCGAAGACGCATGGTGGGAGCAGATCCAGGAGACGACCGATATTCTCGCCGACGCCGAAGCCGGCGAGCGAGATAAGGCGAAGTCGACACGCGATCTTGCCATGGCCACCAACGACGTGGTGACTGCCCAGTTGACGGCCAACGGCGTCAACGTGGACTCTGTCGCCGGTCAGTCTGCCTGGCTGTCAGCGATGATGGAGACGACACGCGGACTGTCCGGGCCGATGCGCACCGAAGTCCTGAACTACATGTCGCTGGTGTCTGGCATCCCGGTCGAGCACCTGACCGAGGTTGCAGTAAACCTCGACACCGACGGCATGTTGTCCGCAAAGGACGCCCTTGTTGATATGGCCAACAGTGTTGGCGGTGACGTCGCCGCCGGTATCGCCGCTGGCGTGAGCGGGAACGCCTATCTCGTTTCCATCGCTGCCGGCAACACCGTCCGGCAAGCACTCAACGCTGCCAAGACCATCGGCCGGATCGCGTCGCCTTCCCGCCTGTTCGCTGAGGGTGTCGGCCAACCGATCTCGGCAGGTATCGCCGAAGGCATCGCCGAAGACGCGTACAAGATCAGCAGCTCTCTCGGGAAGGCGATCGAGTCGGCCGAGAAGGAGGCCATCAAGGCGGCAGAAAGCTTGGTTGACGCTGCCGGTGACGCCCTCACGGGTTTCTGGGGCGGCATCGACTCGCAGCGCAGCGAGGAAGACCTTCGCGAGGGTGTTGCTGACGCTGAAGACAACCTGAACAAGGTGCTCGGCAATGGCGAGTCGACGGCAGAGCAGGTGGCCGACGCCCGCAACCGGCTCGAGGACGCCAACTATCGGCTTGCCAAGGCGACCGTCGACATGATCTACCAGGACGGGCAGGCGCGCGACTCGTGGGTCGAAACGGCGAAGGCCGCCGGGCTGACCGCATTGGAGATCGATGGGCTGATCGCCAAGTACGACGAGCTCGCTCTGGCGAAGGCGGCAGCAGCTCTCGCGAAGGATGAGATTGCGGCCGAGGCCGATTCGTCGCGGGCGACACGCATCCGGTTTGGCGAGGTAGCCGGCCAAGGGCTTGTGAGCGCCGACGAGTTGAAGCATCTCCAAGCCAATCAGGACCCGGCGTACCAGCTATGGTACATGGGCGAGATCATCAAGAACCTCGACGCATTCTTCGGCACAGCAACGGCTCGTGCTGGCGGTGGCCCTGTCCGCGCTGGTCACCTGTACGAAGTCGGCGAGGGCAACGTCGCCGAGATGTTCATGTCGGGCGGCCGTCAGTACATGATTCCCGGCAACAACGGTCAGGTGCTCGCCGGCGGCGCTGCAGGTTCCGGCTCGCGCGGTGGCATCAGCATCGGTCAGGTCGTCACCGCCGACAACCGTGGGATGCGCCGGGAGCTTGAGACCATGATGTGGGCGACGAGTTCACGATGAGTACCGGAAGCAGTTTGACCGCCGCCGCACTCGGGGGCGTCGCGATCGGTGCGGGAACGACGTACCCGTTCACTGCTGAACCGTCCGGGTTCGACGTGATCAACTCGGCGCCCGTCGTGCGCTTGGCGTTCAGTGACGGCGGCCGCCATCTTGGTCCGTCAACGCTCGACGTGCGAGAGATCGTGTTCGAAATTCGTGTGCGCGGTGACTCCGAAACAGAAATCCAAAATGAGATGTCGGCGCTGAAGGCTGCGTGGGGTCCGGTGCGATCCGGCACGGTGATGCTCAACGTCACGCTCGCCGGTGTCGTGTTCGCTCTGATGGGGCGCCCGTTGAGCGCGACGCCCGACATGAGTGACCAACGGTTCGGCACGGCTCGAGCGCGATTGGTGTTCCAGGCGACCGACCCGCGCCTGTACACCGCGTCGTTGTCGTCGATCGTGCTCGGTCTCACCGCCGGCGGTGGCATGACGTTCCCGCTCACGTTCCCGTTGACGTTCGGTGCCGGTTCGGATTCGGACGGCTCCGCGATGAACTCGGGCAACACCGAAGCTCCGTGGACCGCGACGATTGTCGGCCCGGTCACGACGCCACGGTTGACGTTGGGCGCAACAGGCGAGTTCATCGAACTGGATGGTGTCGTGCCCGCCGGGTCGACGCTCGTGGTCGACTCGGCAACGCAATCGATCCTGCTCGATGGTTCGCCTCGCCAGTCGTGGCAGACGTTGCTATCGCGCTGGTGGATGCTCGCCCCTGGTGCGAACACGATCCGTTACCGGGCCGCCTCTGGCACCGGTTCCTGCACATTCTCTTGGAGGTCAGCATGGCTGTGATCAGTCCAGCGATCGGTGTTCAGTCCGGTTCGCACTCGGCGCTCGCATTTCGGCAGCTCGGAGCTGCTCTCGCCGGCGCTGCCGTGCAGACGTTCGTCGGCGGCCCGACCGCGCTTGATGTTGGGCACGGTCTTGTGCGGTCCGGTCAGTTGGCGGTGACGCAGAACGGCACACCGAACATGAGCGTGAACGTCGCCGCTGGCACTGCTCTGGTGAACGGTTCGTCTGTGCTGGCCCAGGGGATTTACGCAGTCACGAACGACGCCACCGTGAACCTGGCCATCGCGACGGCTGACGCGACGAACCCTCGCCGGGATCTGGTGGTCATCCAGGTGCGTGACAACACTGTCGACGCCTCAGGTTTCAACGATGCTCGGCTGTTCGTTGTGACCGGCACGCCGGCTGCGTCGCCCACTGATCCCGCTGTGCCTGCCGGGTGCCTCGTCCTGGCCCGGGTCGCCGTCGCTGCGCTCGCGGCATCGGTCGTCAACGCCAACATCACCACGCTGGCCGGTCTGGCTCGTGGGTCGAACTGGAACCAGGCGTGGGGAACAGTCGGCTACGCCCAGGCAACCACCGACCAGACAACCATCACCACGCTCGTCGACCGAACGGGTCTGTCCCAGACGTTCACTGCTGTTGCTGGCCGAAGGTATCGGGTGACAGCCAACACGATCATGATCTCAACAGTCGCCGGTGACGTCTCTGCCCTGGTCATAGACGTTGGAGGCACGCAAGCGCAGGCGGCGTTCATGGCGGTCGGACTTATCGGTGCGTCCGGCGATCGCACGATCATCGCGCAGCTCATCACGTCGTCGATCTCCGGTAGCACCACCATCAAGGCTCGGGTTCAGCGCGCTGCGGGGACCGGGAGTCACACGTCGGCGGCTTCCGGTACAGCCCCGTCGTTCATTCTGATTGAAGA
>JANPKU010000185.1:0-11863 GCA_031426215.1 Actinomycetes bacterium | reverse complement strand
TGAAATGCCGGTGACGGCGAAGATGATCGCGACCGGCAACTGGAACGCCTTGAAGTCGACGACTGCACCCGACTGCTGAGCGAAATCCTGCAGTGAGCCGATGTTCACGGCGAAGAAGAACACCGGCACGATGAACGCAGGAATGAAGAATTCGGGCTCGCGGAAGATCCCGCGAATCGATCGGCTGGCGATCGTGGCGAAGTCGTGGAACGCCGACGCACGTCGGGCGAGTGGCTGGTATTCGCTCGCAACGGAGGTCGTGGTAGTCGTTGTGGTGGTCATGATGCTGCCTCCGAGTCGTCGCCGTCCGCTGTGGTGGTCGCCGTGGTGCTCTTCGTGTTGGTGGTGTTGGTGTCGTCTTCGGCGAAGTGGGTGCCGGTCACGTGCAGGTACACGTCGTCGAGCGTCGGCGTTCGCAGCGTGAGCGACCGCACGGCGACGCCGCAGCCGTCGAGGGCCACGGCAACTTGCGCGATCACTGCCGCCCCGTCGGGGGTCGCCAGGGCGAGTTCGTTGTTGTGGATCTGTACGTCGTCGATGCCGTCGATCGCTCGGAGCGCGTCCGCTGCCAGCACAGGATCTCCATCGACCTCGGCCTGGATCAGGTCGGTGCCGATTTCACGTTTCAGCGCGCCCGGCTCACCTTCGGCTTTGATCAGCCCGTTGGCGATGATGCCGACGCGATCGGCGAGCTCGTCGGCCTCCTCGAGGTACTGCGTGGTGAGGAAGATCGTCATGCCGTTCTCGCGGTTCAGGCGGCGGACCTCGGCCCACACCGACGAGCGGCTGGCAGGGTCGAGCCCGGTGGTCGGTTCGTCGAGGAACAACACCTGCGGCCGGTGGATCAACGACATCGCGAGGTCGAGGCGCCGTTTCATTCCACCCGAGTAGGAGTCGACCCGGTTGTCGATCGCGTCGCCGATGTCGACGAGACCGATCACGTCGTCCATGCGTTGTCTGATGTCACGCTTGCTGAGTCCGTAGAGACGACCCTGCAGGTTGAGCATCTCGCGGCCGGTCTGCTTGCCGTCGATCGACGAGTCCTGGAGTGCCACGCCGATGCGCAGGCGGATGTCGGCCGGTTGGGTGGCGACGTCGAAGCCGGCGACCGTGCCGGTGCCGGAGGTGATACCGAGCAGGGTGCACAACATCTTGACCGTCGTCGACTTACCGGCGCCGTTGGGGCCGAGGAATCCGTAGATCTCGCCGTATTCGACGTCGAGGTCGATCCCGGCGACCGCGTCGAAGTCGCCGAAGGTGCGTTTGAGTGCTCGTGCTTCGATCGCTGCAGTCATGGTCGCCAGGATGCCGGAGCGCCGTGATGTTCGCTCAGGTCCTGGATGAATTCGCGGGGCGCCGCAGCGTCGTGGCGGTGGGCCAACAAGGGTCTGACCCGTGTTGTCCCGTTGGCGGTGTCGTGGGAAGCTGGCGGCCATGACGTATCCGGTAGCGCTGTATCTCCAGGACGCACACGACATCCGCCAGGGCATCGAGCTCGCCCAGTATGCGGAGGCGAAGGGGTTCGATGCCGTCTGGCAGGCCGACAGTCGCCTCGTGCGTGACGCCGTGGTGCCAATGGCGGCGTTCGCGGCGAACACCGAACGCATCAAGATCGGCTCGGGGGTCATCGACATCTGGACCCGCAACGCAGCCCGACTCGCCTCGACCTTCTCGACGCTCGACGACCTTGCTCCTGGCCGGATCATCTGCGGACTGGGTGCATGGTGGGATCCGCTGGCGTCGAAGGTGGGCATCGACCGGAGCCGTCCGCTGAAAGTGATGCGTGAGGTCGTCGACGCAACCCGCGGCCTGCTCGCCAACGAGACCGTGTCGATCGACGGGTACCACGTACAACTCGACGGGGTGGAGCTCGACTACGTGTACCAGGAGCGTCGACCCAAGGACGTGCCCATCTACATCGGTGCCACCGGTATGCAGATGATGGAGCTCACCGGTGAGATCGCCGACGGGGCCGTGCTGAACTACCTGGTGTCGCCGAGCTACAACGTCGGTGCACTCGAGGCGCTGGCGCGTGGGGCTGCCAAGTCCGGCCGCACGATCGATGACATCGACCGGCCGCAACTCGTGGTGTGTTCGGTCGACGACGACCGCCAAGCTGCGCTCGACGGCGCCCGCCTGCTCGTCACGCAGTACCTCGGTCAGCAGCCACACATCATGAAGGCATCGGGCGTGCCTCAGGAACTGCTCGACGAGATCGGCAAGGTGCTCACGTGGCCGGCCACTCACGACGAGGTGGTGGCGGCGAGCAAGCTGGTGCCTGACGAGATCGTGCAGATGATCACCGCCTCAGGCACGCCCGACGAGGTGCGCGCCAAGGTCGACGAGTATGTCGCCGCCGGTTGTACGTGCCCGATCCTGTACCCGCTCGCCGACGACGTCCACCTGATGATCGACACGTTCGCCCGCTGAGCGTTCCGGCTCGGTGTTCGTCGACCCGGGTGCCGATGCCTAGGGTCTGCGGTCATGCGCATCACCCTGCCGTCCGGGACCGAGGCCGAGATCAGCGAGCGGAGCGCCGACGACGCAGCTCCGTCGATGGGGCTCGTGATCGCGCCCGACATCTTCGGTCTGCGACCGTTGTTCGACGACATGGTCGCCCGGCTCGCTTCGGAGTGGTCGATGACAGTGGTGGCCGTCGATCCGTTCCCCGGCCTGGATCTCGGCGAGGCGGTCGAGCCGCGGTTCGCTGCCGTGCCGACGCTCGACGACGACATCGTGCTGCGCGATCTGGTCGAGGCCGCGGACGCCACCGGTTGTGAGCGTGTCGGACTCCTGGGCTTCTGCATGGGTGGCATGTACTGCTTGAAGGCCGCCCGCAGCGGCCGCTTCGCCAAGATCGCCAGCTTCTACGGAATGATCCGGTTGCCCGATTCGTGGAAGGGGTCGGGGCAGGGCGAGCCGCTCGATCACATCGCTGCGGGACACCCGGAGCGTGTCCTCGCCATCATCGGCGAACTCGATTCCTACACCCCGCCCGACGACGTCGCGGCGCTGGAAGCGGCGGGGGTCGACGTGGTGCGCTACCCCGAAGCCGAGCACGGATTCGCGCACGCCCCCGAGCGTCCCGCCCATCGTCCCGACGACGCAAGTGACGCCTTCCAGCGCGCCCAGACCTGGCTGACGACCTGAATCTCGATTGGGGTCTGACCCCAATCGAGATCTAGCGGGCGCGGAGTTCGAGGCGGTCGCGCTGGGTGATGCGGTAGGTGCGGTCGTTCTGCTCGAGCCAGCCGAGCCGGATGAAGCTGGCGATTGCCTTGTTCACCCGTTCGCGTGACGCACCCACCATCCCGGCAAGTTCTTCCTGGGTGACCGGCAGCGTGAACTCGTCGGTGCCGTCGGCGAGTTCGAGCAGCCGCTTCGCCGTGCGGCCGGTGACGTCGAGGAACACCGAGTCGGCGAGCGCCTCGTCGGTGACCCGGATGCGTTGGGCGAGCAGACGGGCGACGTTCCACAGCAGCTTCGGGTTCTCGTCGAACATCGACAGCACCTGCGAGTAGGGAATGGACAACACCGTCGTGGGTTCGAGTGCGCGGGCCATTGCCGAACGGGGCCCGTCGTCCAGCATGCCCATCTCGCCGAACAGGTCGCCACTCTCCATCAGGGCGACGACGCTCTCGCGTCGATCGATCGGGTTGGCCAACGCGATCGCAAGCCGCCCACGGAGTACGAGGTACAACGCCTCCGGTGGGTCGCCCTCGTTGAACAGGACGTCACCACGGATCAGGTGCAGTTCATGGCCGGAGGCGGCGACCGCGTTCAGCGCCACGGGTGACGCATCGGCGAAGAAGTCGGTACTGGCGAGTGTTTCTTCGTGAGCCATGACATCGGTCACGGTACTACCCTGCGCCGGTGTGGCCGCTGCCGAGCAGATATGGACGATCGTCGTCGGCGGCGGCAGCGGTCGCCGGTTCGGTACCTCGAAGCAATACGAGACCCTCGGCGACATGCGAGTGATCGATCGTTCGATCGCCACCGCACGCCAAGTGTCCGATGGCGTGGTCGTCGTGGTGCCCCCGCAAGACGCTGATCGGGAAGGGGCGGTCGGCGGTGGCGCCACCCGCAGCGAGTCGGTGCGCGCCGGTCTCGCCGCAGTTCCGCCGGACGCGACGATCATCTGTGTGCATGACGCAGCGCGGCCGCTGGCAAGCGTCGATCTCTACCGTCGAGCGATTGCCGCAGTCAGCGCCGGCGCGGACGCAGCGATTCCGGCGTTGACGGTGTCCGACACCATCAAGGTGGTCGCCGACGGAATCGTCGTCTCGACGCCCGACCGGGCGTCGCTCGTTGCGGTGCAGACGCCGCAAGCATTCCGCGCGGGTGCCCTGCGTGACGCTCACGTACACGGCGGCGACGCCACCGACGATGCGTCGCTCGTGGAGGACCGCGGCGGCCTGGTCGTGGTGGTCGACGGTGAGACCACCAACCGAAAGATCACCGTGCCCGACGATCTCGACTGGGCGCGCAGTCTGATTGCCAGGAAATTCGAGGAGGATCGATCATGACGGTTCCCGACCTGCGCGTCGGCCAAGGGTTCGACGTCCATCGGTTCAGCAGCGACCCGGCCCGGGTGATGGTGCTCGGCGGATGCCACTTCGACGGTGTGATCGGCCTGGAGGGTCACAGCGATGCCGACGTCGTGGCGCACGCCTGTGCCGACGCCTTGCTCGGTGCGGCGGGCCTCGGCGACATCGGAATGCATTTTCCCGATACCGATGAACGCTGGAGTGGTGCTGACTCGATGGCGTTGCTTCGTCATGTCGCAGCCATGTTGGCGGACGATGGATGGCGGGCGTCGAACATCGATTGCGCCGTGGTGTGCGAGCTGCCCAAGATCGCCCCGTACCGTGACGAGATGCAGCGCAACCTCACCGCAGCCGTCGGAGCGCCGGTCACCGTGAAGGGCAATCGAGCCGAGCAGCTCGGTGCCATCGGCCGTTCCGAGGGCGTCGTGTGCTTCGCAACGGCATTGATCCATCGGTCTGTCAGCGAGCCACCAGCGTCGAACGAGCCGGGTTCGTGAGCGGTCGGCCACCATCGGGTCGGCGTGGCTCGAACCAACGCAACAGCTCGAGTGGTAAGCCCGAACGCGCGAGCGGCAGGCCGGGACCGAAGCCGGCCGGCCGATCCGGGGCCAAGCGGCCGCCGAGCGGATCCCAGCGAGGGCCGGGACGCCAAGGTTCGGCGGGTGCCCCCGGTAACCCCGGTGGCGCCAAGGGTCTCGGTGGTCGCCAGATCGAGGGCCGCCAGGCGGTGCGTGAGTTGCTGATGGCCGAGCGCCGCAAGGTTCACGAGGTGTGGATCAGCGCCGAACTCGAAGGTGATGCGGGTGTGGCCGACATCGTCGAGATCGCGTCGGCGCGCCGGATCCCGCTGCTGCACGTCGCTCGCGCCAAACTCGAGCGCGAAGCTCGCAGCGAGGCCCCACAGGGTGTGCTCGCCCATGCCGCAGAGCTTCCCGAGGCCGACCTCGGCGACCTGATCGCCGCACGTGTCGGGGCTGGTGGAACTCCGCCGTTCCTCGTGGCCGTCGATGGGGTCACCGATCCCGGCAACCTCGGCGCAATCATCCGAAGCTGTGACGGCGCCGGTGTCAGCGGTGTACTGCTTCCCCGGCACCGCTCGGTGCACGTCACGCCGACCGTCGCCAAGGCTTCCGCAGGGGCTGTCGAGTACGTCCGGATCGCGCTCGTGCCCGGGCTTCCCGGCGCGCTGAAGCAGCTCTCGGAGCGTGGCATCTGGGTGGTCGGTCTCGACGACGGCGCCGATCGCTCGCTTTACGAGATCGGCACGTTGGCGACCGAGCCGATCTGTGTGGTGCTCGGCGCGGAGGGAGCCGGGCTCTCACGTCTCGTGAGAGAGCGGTGCGATTCGATCGTCAGCATTCCGATGGCCGGCCGCGTCAGTTCCCTGAATGTGTCCACGGCGGCCGCAATTTCGTTGTACGAAGTCTCTCGACTTCGTCAAGAAAAGCCGTAAATTGGCGAGATGGGCGATGTGAGTTCGGACTCCGACGATCGACTGGGGGTGGCCGAGTCGCTGTCGCCGGACGACCCCAACGCCGGCACCTTCGGGCGTCGGGCGTTCCTTGCCGGCTCGGTGGGTGCCGTGGCTGGCGCCACCTTCCTGTCGGGCGTTGCCGAAGCCGTCGAGCCCGGAGCCAGCTTTTTCGAAGTGGTCGAGCAACGACGCCTCTGCGACACCCGCAACCGTCCCGGCTCGCCTGCCGGGTACGGATACGAGCGCCTCGGCGACAAGTGGATCCGCATCGGGATCACCAGCCAGCCTGGCGTGCCGCCGGACGCCGTTGCTGCTGTTCTCAGCGTCACGGCGGTGGCCACGGGCGCCGGGTGGAACTTCGTCACCGTGTTCCCAGCGGGCGAACCCATGCCGGACACCTCCAGTGTCAACATGACGGCGTTCGACGGCGCGGTCGCCAACCTCGTCACCATCAAGCTCGGCGCCGGCGCCGTCGACTTGATCTCCTATGTCGGCTGCGACCTGATCGTCGACCTGATCGGTGTCTACCGGCCGACTGCCGCGCCGGTGCGTTCCGGCCGTCTGGTGGCGTACCCGTCAGCCGTGCGCGCGCTCGACACCCGCTCGGGGCCGCAACCGGGTATCGATTCGATCTCGCGGGTCAACCTCAACGGCCTCGTTCCGGCCGACGCGACGGCCGTCGTGGGCAACCTGACCGCGGTGAACGCAAGTGCCGCAGGCTTCGTCACGGCGTTCCCCCGCGGGAGCGCCGTGCCGGACACGTCGAATCTGAATGTGGGTGCCGGTGAGACGAGAGCGGTCGGGGTCATCACCCGGCTGGGTTCCGCAGCTGGCGCGGTCGGTGTCGACCTCTACAACTTCTGTGGCGGCCACCTGTTGTTCGACGTCGTCGGATACATGACCGGGCCGACCGGTGCGAGTTCGTCGGACGGTCTGTTCATCCCGATCACCCCGACCCGGATGCTCGACACCCGACGTGAGCGCATGCGGTCCTGGCACGGTGGTACGAAACAGTTCGCACTGCCTGCGCCGATCAACACACGCGCCCAAGCCATCGCGATGAATCTCACCGTGACCGCCACCGTCGACGCCGGCTTCTTCACGTTGTACGCCGCACAGACCCCCCGACGCGAGACGTCGAACCTCAACGTCACCGGGTCAGGGCAGACGGTCGCCAACAACGCGATCTGCCGGATCAGCAACGTCGGGGTCGCGTGCTACTCGTACGGAGCTGCGCACATCATCTGCGACGTGATGGGGTGGTACACGGGGAGGCCGGAAGCGGCCACGCTCGGGCCGCCGTTCAACCCGCCGCCTCCCGGTGGGCCGATCCCGTGGACCGTCCAGATCCCTCGGCTGGGCCTCTCCCGAGCCGTGCTCGACGGCGACGCGAAGCGCATCGTCGACTCCGGCAACACCTGGCACTGGTCAGGTACTGGCCTCGTGGGTCAGGGAAGCGACGCCGTGCTGTTCGGTCATCGCACGGATGCTGGTGGCCCGTATCGCAACCAACATCTGATCCAGGACGGCGACGAACTGATCATCTTCACTGCTGACCAACGTCGTTACACGTACCGCAAGGTCGCGGAGACCATCACCAGCAAGTACTCGAACGACATCCTGCAAGCGACCAGGCGGATCGGTGGAGAGACGGTGTCGGTGGTGTCGTGTACGAAGACGAACCGTCTGCCGACCAGCCTCGAATACCGGTTGATCACGACGTTCGCGTTCGAGCGTTGGGATGACATCAGCTGAAGAGGTGAACGACGAGATCTGGAGGCCGGACTACCAGGGCCCAGACCCGGTGTCCCTGCCGATCCGTCTGCCGACCGACGATGAGCGATCGCCTGAGTTGGGCGAGATGCCCGATTCGTCGGGGCCGGATTCGGCGCCCCGATTGTTCGAGCCGTACCCGCAGGATGACGCGGCACGGACGCGAAGGCGATGGCGGCCGGGAGGTGTGGTCATCGGCATCGTGGCCGCGGTAGCGATATCGATTGCCGGCGCAGTCATCGTCATCGACTCCGGCGAGGACCCACCCGACCCGACATCTGCACCTGCAACTACTGCAGCCGACACCTTGGGAGTTCAGACCGCTGAGCGGTTCGAGCTGCCCGACCTGGTCGCACTCTCCGGCGAGCCATTTGTCGGGGCGAGTCCGAAGCGACTCCCGATCACACTCGATCCGATCTGGTCGCGGTCGGACCTGGCCGCCGACACCGACGACGTGTGGGTCGAGGTGATCGATCGACGATTCGTGTTGGTAGCGATCGGCCGCGACGCCGAGTTGTCGCCTGGCTCGTCCATCCTGAAATCGCTCGACGCCGAAACGGGTGTCGTCCGGTGGTCGGCCGATCTCGCAGTGCCGCTGAATTCCGTGGACTTCGTTGCGACGAACGCCGATTCGATCGTGCTCATCATCGACGGAGCGCTCACCGGTATCGACTCGGCGACGGGTGACATCGTGTGGAGGTTCGAACGCACTCCGGCGCTCTTCGAGGGTGATGTCGAGCAGCTCGTCGGAACCGACCTGCTCGCAATCGGCGAGCCGGACGACACCTCGACGCTGGTCGACGTCACCACTGGTGACACGGTCGGCCGTCTCGACGGGCCGAGGATCGGCACCGATCACGTCGGCCGGTGGTACGTACGCCAGGGAAGCGAGATCGTTCGGTACGACCTCGGCAACGGATATCGGGGGTCGACGGTCGTCGCGACTTTGGTCGACGACCCGGTGGCCGCCGTCGTCGGTAGCGATGTGCTCTCGTCGGCACCGGACGGGTGGAGGACGTCGGCCGCAACCGACGAGGCCCGGATCGACGAAGCCGAGTGGGAGCTGATCGAGGGGACCGAAGATTTCCCGATCGCAGCAGCGATTCTGCCGATGCTGGGGAGCACGTTCGTGGTGGCGGGAGCGGGCATGGTCGTCGGGGCCGAGCTCGACGAAGGGCGCATGCGATCCGCCTGGCAACGCGACGGCGCAGTCATCGCCATGTACCCGACGGAACGCGGCTTCCTGGTGCACACCGCGAGCCAAGGTGGAGCCGACCAGACGATCTTCGATGGACGAAACGGCGACGCCGTGGTCAGTTTCACTCTGACACCCGGACTGTTCGACTCGCTCGTGGTGGCCGGCAACGGCGTACTGACCAAGAAGACGAGTTCCGACGGTTCCCGTCTCGCGGGACTCGATCTCGACGGCGTCGAGATGTGGTCGATCCGCGATGTCACAGCTGCCTCGGTCGGAGATCGGCTGATCGTGACCACGACACGACTCGCCGATGGTTCGGTCCGATTCGACGCCGTCGGAGAACCCCGCACCCCGTGAGCGGGCGTGACGTGTGGCGGGAACTACGCTCGGCTGCCGATTCTCTGGAGGGCATTCTCGTGGTGACACCAATTCTGGAACGGATGCACGTCCGGCGCAGCGGTCGCCCCGGATCGACGCCGATGCTGTTCTCGCATGGATTCGGATGCGATCAACAGATGTGGCGGTTCGTGGCACCGGCGTTCGAGGATGAACACGACGTGATCCTGCACGATCACGTCGGAGCGGGTTGGTCCGACATCAACTCGTGGAGCCCGGAGCGTTACGCGACGCTGCAGGGCTACGCCGACGATCTGATCGAACTGGTGGATGCTCTCGGCACCAGAGGTGGGGTGTTCGTCGGGCATTCCGTTGCAGGGATGATCGGAGTGCTCGCTTCGAACGCATCGCCGGGCCTGTTCAGTCAGCTCATCCTGGTGACACCGTCTCCGCGCTACGTCAACGACCCAGAGGTGGGATACATCGGCGGGTTCGACGCGACCGACATCGAAGAAATGCTGTGCGTGATGTCGGACAACTATCTGGGCTGGTCGCATCAGATGGCGACGGTGATCATGGCCAATCATGAGCGACCGGAGTTGGCGACCGAACTCGACAACAGCTTTTGTCGCACCGACCCGAAGATCGCCGAGCACTTCGGCCGAGTGACGTTCACCTCGGACAACCGTGCTGATCTTGCCCAGGTGCAAGTGCCCTGCCTGATTCTTGCGTGCGCCGACGACGCGATCGCTCCTCGTGGTGTCGGTCAGTATCTGGCCGCTGAGCTCGCCGACGCCGAGCTGGTCGAGCTCGACGCGACCGGCCACTGTCCACACCTGTCAGCCCCCGACGAGGTGATCCGAGAAATCAGGTCGTACCTCCTTCGAAGGGGAGCGAGTCGTTGAGACTGGACGATACTTCGGACGACGCCGCGATGCCCGTGGGTGATGAGCGCCGTCGTCGGACGGATACGGGTCCGTACGGCGAGTCGCTGGAAGACCTGTACGAGCACGCCCCGTGCGGGTATCTGTCGATGGCCGCTGATGCCACGATCGTCAAGCTCAACCGGACACTGTCCGACTGGATCGGACGCGAATCGGTCCACATCGTGGGCACTCGGCTGCATTCGCTCCTTACTGCTGGTGGACGCATCTATCTCGAGACCCACCTGATGCCGTTGCTGACGATGCAGGGCCACGCCCGACAGATTTCGCTCGACCTCGTGCGCGCCGGGCGCGACCCGATGCCGGTACTGCTCGACGCCGAGCGACGCCCGCTCTCGCCCGATCGTGTCGGTGCCGACGCACCCGAGATTATCCGGGTGACCTTCGTCGACATCACCGACCGCCGCATGTATGAACGCGAGCTCCTCGACGCTCGACGCCAAGCAGAAGAGGCTCTTGCACAGGTGCGCACGCTGCGCGGACTCCTGCCGGTGTGTTCCTGGTGTCGCAAGATTCGGGACGACGATGGCTACTGGCAGCAGCTGGAGCAGTACATCCGCACGAACACCGACGCCGACGTGACGCACGACATCTGCACCGAATGCAGCAATGAGCACATACGAGAGGTGGACGCGAGGCCCGGTGGGGGCTGATTCCGAGAGCTGACATCGGTCCCGCTGAGCAGCGGACGCACGTCAGTCGTGTGTGCCTCTTGATCGCAGGTCAGGCGTTCGCATCTTCGTTGACGTTTCGACGGAAGTACAGGGTGAACTCGGTTCCCGACTCGCGCTCGGCATCGATGGTGATCGCACCTCCGGCTTGGGTGATCACGCTGAGCACGGTTGCGAGACCGAGGCCGCTGCCATGGCCGAGCGGTTTGGTCGTGACATGCCGCTCGAAGACGTGGTCGAGGATGTCCGCGTCGATGCCGACGCCGTCGTCGGTGACGGTGACGACCACGTACGGGCCGGGTCGCACGCCGAGGTTGGTCGCGCGTTCCTGATCGAGATCCTCGTCGGCGACGCTGTAGGTGAGGGTGCCACCGTCGGGCATGGCGTCACGGGAGTTGAACGCCAAATTCACGAAGATCTGGTCGAGCCGGCTCCGGTCGAACGTGATGACGTCGTCGTTCGTGGCGGTGGCCACTTCAATCGTGATCGAGGCGCGGAACGTCGGGCGCATCAACGCGGCCAGGTCACCGAGCTGGTCCGACACCGAGATCGTCGTCGGTTCGGACCCGTCCTGGCGTCCGAACGAGAGGAGCTGGCGGATCAGCTCGGTCGCTCGCTGAGTTGCTGCATCGATCAGGTCGAGGTGCGGCTCCACTGTGGCTGGCAGTCCGGGTTCGAGCCGGGCCAGGTGTGTGTGGCCACCGATGACGGTGAGGTAGTTGTTGAAGTCGTGGGCGATACCTCCGGCGAGTCGGCCGACGCTTTCCATCCGGATGCTCTCTGTGATCGCTTCCTCGCTGGATTCGATCTCGGTGATGTCTTCGCCCACGGACGTGAGGCCGCGGATCCCACCTCTGCTGTCACGAAGGAACGTGCTCGTCCATCGAACGGTGATCGTCGACCCGTCGGTCAGTGGGACT
>JANPKU010000184.1:0-3405 GCA_031426215.1 Actinomycetes bacterium | reverse complement strand
GTTCTTGCCGCGCAGCTTGTGTTGCTCCACGAAGTACATGACACGCCAGTAGTTGTTTCGGCCTTCAGTCGCCCAGTCTCGGTATGAGTCCACGGCACACTGGAACGCTTCGAGGCGGTCATCGAAGTCGTCCACGTACCCACCCGGCCCGCTATCGACATTCGGGTTGGGCACGTAGTGCACGGACCAGAACGGGGTTGTGGTCGGCTCTCTTTGGACAATGAACGGGTTGCCGAGGATGTGGGGGCGAGACACCAGCACGGTGTTCTCGGGCTTACGCCAGCCCTTCGTGCGGCGCAGTTGGATGCGCTGAGGGGCGATCACATCGACCTCTGCGACTTGCAGTGTTCGTTCACGAGGTCGGCGAGGAACTCCGGTGCGAGCGGCGGTGTCGTGGCACGAACCTTCTCGGTGACCTCAAGGATCTTCTCAGCCTCAGCGATCGTGTCGATGATGTCCCAGCGACGCAGGCGACGTTCCATGACCAGGCACGCCACCCAGATGCCGACGAAGAACGCGGCGGTGGTGGCGGAGATGATGCCGAGACCGACGGCGATGGCTTGGAGGACGTTCATCGCTGACCGCCTAATTCGGGGTTTGCGCTGTCCACCCATTGGTGGATCGCAAACGCTTGATCTGCCGCCGCGATGACCGATCGGAACGCATCAGCCAGATGCGGACAATGGTCATCCACGTCCACCATCAGGCGTTCGTGGTCGTCGTAGACCGACAGGAACTCCATCACATTCGTCTCGGCGTAGATGGCGTCCTTCATCTCCTCGGGGCCGCTGAAATACGTCATCAGACGGCCTTTCCTGTTTGATCGATGCCTGCGCTCGATCGCTCCGAACGGCGGTCGACTTCTCGACGATCGAGCCGGTAGGCGGACACGAGGTAGGCGGCGATGCCGACACACGACACGACGGCAGCGAGCCAGACCATCACTCGATACCCACGGCGTCGACGATGGCGACGGCACACAACGTGGCCCCCGCGAGAAACAGGCACATGCCGACAGTGACCAGACCACCGATCTCCGGTTCCGCTGCCAGACCGATGCCGACGCCGAGTAGCACGATGCCGACGACGGCTTGGATGACGGTCTTCACTTGGCGACCTTCACGGTCAGGACGACGGTGCCGTCGGCGTGACTCACAACGCTGTCGAGATAGCGGTCGCCGTCGCAGACCAGGACGTAGTCATCTTCGATGACGGCTTCGTCCGACTCGCCAGTGTCGAGATCAGTGCAGACCACACGAGTGCCGGTCACGACGCCACCCGCTCACCGAACAACACGTCGAGCGAACGAGTCGACACCCTGTCACCGTCACGCCAGCACAACCAGCCCGTGTCGATGCCGCCGAACTGGAAGTGACGGATAGCGAACGTCGACACATCACCCGGTGCGGTCACCTCGATCGTCACCTGCTCACGGTCACGGGTCGCGTTCGCTATCGACCAGGCAACAGCGTCGGCTTCGTCGTGCGTGAAGTACGCGGCGTCACCGCTGAACGCACCCTTGTGGATCGGACGGCAATCGAACGTGAGGGTCACGACGCCAGCCCTTCCGCATGCAATTCCCCGGCACGACGCTGGGCCGCTTCGATCGTGGTCGACGAGTACACGGCCCGACCGGTCTCGGTGCGGAACCAGACCGGCATCAGCCCGGCCTTCGTCCACGCCCGAACGGTGCGCACGTTCACGCCGAGCGCGGCGGCTACCTGCTTCTGGGAGAGGGCACGTTGGATGGTCATGCTGCCGCCGCCTGGTCTGCCATGTGCCAAACGCGGAGCGACTCGTAGCAAACAACTACAGCACCATTGGTCTCCGTTTCGAGATCCTCCGCCAGTTGGCGCCAGGGCACCGGTGGGTCGGCACTTCGCTTCTGGTGCAGGTAGGCGGAGACCGTCGTTCCGAGTCGCACGGAGAGGGCTGCGTCGACTGCTGACCTGCACATGTTGGCCTTCCGGACGCTCCCCTGCCGGTGGTTGATGTTGATCAGGGGTCGCTCGTTCGCGATCGCGCTCTGCTCAGCGACGTACATCTCGTTGCGGGGGACCCTCTCGACTGTGATGGTCGCAATGTCCGCAAACCAACCGGTGTTGCGGTCATGTTCTCCGAACCGACGGAGCGGATCGATGGACGTGCCGACGTACAGCAGTTGACCGTCAGCGTCGTACATGCGGTAGATAGCGGCCATCAGGCTGCCTCGCCGTCGAGTCCGAACAGCGCCGACCATGGCGTCTTGAGTGCTGAGGCGATCGCAATCTGCACGTGCTGGCGCGGGGACGACTTGCCGTTCTCCCACTCGCTCACTGCTGCCTTGGACACGCCGACCGCCTCGGCCAGTTCCGCCTGAGACATCTTGTGCGTCGTGCGCCAGAGCTTGATGCGGTCGCCTTGGCGTTGCTTCAGCGCCTCGGATGGGGTTCGGGGTTGGTCCTTCATGAGAATCACAGTCAAGCATTGTTGGTTCATTGTAGTCAAGGATTACTTGAATGAAATTACGAAGTCAAGCAACTCTTTACTGAAGTGATAGACACGACGTCCGATGAAGACGAAGCTTCAGCCCATGTTCCGGGCGCAAGGAAGACAACTGGCCGATCTACGTGGATCTCAGCGACCACCGGTGGAGGCGAAGGAAGTGGCACACGCAATCAACGTGAGTCCAGCGGCCGTGAGTTCGTGGGAGACCGGCAAGGTCAAACCGGGCACGGCGAACATGACGGCCCTGGACGCTTTCTACGGCGGCACTGGGGCGGTCTTCGCGATCTATGGGCTCACGCCGCTGGCTCAGCCGACCAACGCCGAACTGATGGCGAAGATCGAGGCGTTGACAGCGCTCTGCCAGAGCACGGGTGCCGTAGTCGAGCACCTTGCAGCTCTAGCTCGCGGGCAAGCCAACCCAACCGCTCGGCCTGCGCGAGCACCTCTGAAATCGAAGTCGTGATCTCATCGTCGCCCGCCATCACCCCATCATGCGCGCGGGGGTGTCGCACACTGGCGCCGACGCCCCCCCCCGATGTTCTGATGTGTGGATGTGCGCCCGTGCGCTGTCGTCCATCTTGGTGGCCCCGTCCCTGTGCACTCCCGCAAGTACGACTGCGAACCGTCGGGCCCACGGCGCATCCCGTTCGTGCGCAGAGCCACTGATCGACAGTGTAGGTGACGGGTGCCGCAGGGTTGGCCGGTCTTGACGGAGTCCTAAATATGTCGACACGGCTGACACCTCGAGGTCGAGGGCGTGCCGATCAGGGTCAAGCATCAGAGTCAAGCTTCAGGCCCTATTTCGTGCGGGTTCCACCAGGTGTCGTATCGCATAAGCCCTGGTCAGACCCCCTGCGGATACCTAACTGCCCCCGTCTGCCACTGGCTACCCTCTCCTTTTGCTGATGTTGTGACGGA
>JANPKU010000183.1:0-3715 GCA_031426215.1 Actinomycetes bacterium | reverse complement strand
GGTCGGGCACCTCGCTCCAGCGGGCGATGGGGAGTGGTCGCATGAGGTCTCCGTTCGAGGTTCGAGTTCGTGTCGTTGCGAGGCGGCGGTCAGCGGCCACACGGTGAGAGAACCCTGTCCGATCGATTCGCGTTCCCGGTGCTGTCGTCCGGCGAACGAAACCGGCCGCGCCGAGGTAGCACGTGTGCTACTCTGCGCGACATGCGCAGCGTCGGCCTCCGTGAACTTCGCCAAGATGCGTCAGAGCTCGTTCGACGCGTTGAGAACGGCGAAGAGATCGACATCACCGTGTCGGGGCGACTTGCCGCTCGGATGGTTCCGGTGACAGCGAAGCGGTGGCAGACCTGGAACGCCATTGCCGACCTGTTCCATGGGCCACCCGACCAGGACTGGCAACGAGACCACGACCTCATCGATCAGTCGATCACCAACCCGTGGGATCGAGCGTGAAGGCACTGCTCGACACGAGTGTGCTGATCGCAACAGGTGTTCCCGCGCTCGATGGCGAACTGGCCATCAGCGCGGTGTCACTCGCCGAGTTGCACTTCGGTGTCATGGTGACCGCTGACGACGCAACTCGAGCAGAACGGCTGAGGCGGCTGACGATGCTGCAACGCAGTTTCGATGCGCTGCCCGTGGACGATGACGTTGCCGCGAGCTACGGCCGTCTCGCCGCAGCGGTGGCCCATGCCGGGCGTCAACCTCGGTCACGATCGTTCGACCTGTTGATTGCTGCAACGGCGCACGCGCATGAGGCCCGCTTGTACACGCGCAACGCCGCAGACCTCGTCGGCCTCGACGATCTCATCGAGATCGTCGCCGTCTGACCAAACCTCGGAGACTGGGACGGGGTTCTTCGTGGAGCTCGGGAGAATCGAACTCCTGATCTCTTCCATGCCATATATCTCGACAGACCACGTCGACGTTCACTGACGTTCGCCGACGTTCACCAAACACCGTGTAGACGCGGACTTTCTGTTCGTCGCTGTTCGCTCTGGTTCGCTGAGACCTTCGGTTGTAAAGTGTCAGCCAAGGTGTCGATCGATCCGGGAGGGAACTGATGGGCGCCAAGAAGAGTCGACGAAGTCGCGGCGACGGAGCCCTCTTCTACCGCGCCGATCGCGACCGCTGGATGGGACGAATCAGTGTCAACGGCAAGCCCCGCACCGTCTCCGCGCGCACCAAGACCGAAGCCCGCTACAAACTCGACCGACTCCGCCGCGCCGCCGACGACGGACTCCCCGTCATCACCCGCGACCGCAACGTCGCCGAACTCCTCGAACTCTGGCGCACCAAGGCGCTCCCCAACCGGGACCTCTCCCCCGCCCGCATCGCCAGCCACGACTGGGCCATCCGCATCCTCACCCACGAACTCGGCACCATCAAACTTCAAGCGCTCACCGTCGACGACGTCGAAGCAGCTCTCGCCCGTCGCACCATCCCCGCGTTCGAACAACGGACACCTCGCAAAGGACGAGGACGGACCGCAACGAGCGCCCTCTCCCGGAACTCACTGATCAAGCTGCGCTCCACCCTGTCCCAAGCACTCACCTGGGCGCAACGACGCGACCTCGTCATCCGCAACGTCGCCACCCTCACCGAACTCCCCACCGGCGCCGCCACCCAACGATCCGGCAAGTCGCTCAGCGTCGAACAAGCCCGACAACTGCTCGCCACTGCCGCCGGCACCGAACTCGAAGCGATGTGGACGCTCATGCTCTACCTCGGACTCCGACCCGGCGAAGCCGCCGGACTGTCGTGGAACGACATCGACTCCACCAACGGCACGATCCACATCTGGCGTGCGCGCACCACCAACACCGACGGCTCCGTCACCATCGGTAACACCAAGACCCCCGGCAGCATCCGCACCCTCGAAGCACCCCAAGTCGTCCTCGACGCACTCGAACGCCACCGCCAACGACAAGACGACCACGCCGCCGCCCTCGGGTCCGCGTGGTCCAACCCCGACAACCTCGTGTTCACCTCCCCCACCGGCAAGCCGCCGACCCCAAAGCCGTCCGCAACGAATTCGACCGCGTGATCATCGCAACCGGCATCGACGGACACTGGACCCCAAACCTCCTGCGTCACACCGCCGCCAGCCTCATGGCCGACGCCGGACTCCCCATCGAACACGTCGCCGACCAACTCGGCCACAAAGACCTCCGCATGCTCCAAAAGCACTACCGACACCGCGTCAAACCGACTATCGGCGGCGCCCACATCCTCAGCGGCGTGCGTGAACACGCAACTCAGTAGTTGGTCGGAGATGAGCGACGGTCGGGCTACCTCACCGTCCAATTCCTGGCGACCGTCGGCGTCACGAGCCTCATTTCGACAAATAAGGTCGTGGACTGATCGAGAAGAAGTCTTCCGACCGAATCCTGTCTCCGCCGTCGATCCGCCCCGGGCCATCGACGCCGACCAAGACTGGAACGCCAGGCGATCTACTGGCGCCGGGTACAGGCGCCCGTCGGATGCCCACGACTATCGTGCCAGCGATGAGCAGAAAGCTCCGTTCCGATCCGATCGAGCTCGCTCAGCGCAACTGGCGCAGTCGGCACTGGGATGCCGCCGCGGGCGGCATGGCAATCGTCACGTCCGTGATGCGCGTCCAACAGATCTTCTCGAGTGAGGTCGAAACGTTGCTCAAGCCTCTCGGCCTGACGTTTGCCCGCTACGAGGTACTCATGCTCCTCGACTTCAGCAGCACCGGCGAATTGCCGCTCGGCAAGATTGGAGAGCGCCTCCAGGTACATCCGGCCAGTGTGACAAACGCAGTGGACCGACTCGAATCCAATGGATTGGTGGTGCGGACACCCAACCCTACGGACGGTCGTAGCACCCTGGCTGCCATCTCCCCTGATGGTCGGGAGGTAGCCGCGTCAGCCTCAACGGCGCTGAACCAGCACGTGTTCGAATGCGTCGGACTTTCTCCGACCGAACAACGCAGTGCGTTCCGATTGCTGGGCAAGATCCGCCATGCCGCAGGGGACTACGCGTGAACTCTCCTGCTTCGGGAGATCATTGCAATTAGTTGGACATCAAACTAAATTCAGCGCATGTCCCGAGAAACCTGGGTTGATGCATTCGACAAGTCGACGCTGCGCCCGGGTCGATTCGCCACGATGTCGGGAATACCGCTGGAGCCGGTCTACGGCCCTGATGACGGCGAGTTCCCCGGTGTCTATCCGTACACCCGCGGCCCGCACGCGTCGATGTACCGGTCACGCCTGTGGACCATGCGCATGTTCGCCGGCTTCGGCACGGCCGAGGACACGAACTGGCGGTTCAAGGAGATCATCAAATCGGGTGGCGACGGCCTGTCGACAGCGTTCGACATGCCGACCCTGCTCGGTCTCGACTCCGACGATCCTATGTCGCTCGGCGAAGTCGGACGCTGCGGCGTCGCGATCGACTCGCTCGCCGACATGGAGGACCTCTACGCCGGCATCGACCTCGGTGAGATCACCACGTCGATGACCATCAACAGCCCAGCCGCGCCGATCTTCGCCATGTTCATCGCCCAGGCCGAAAAGGCCGGCGTCGACCGCAGCCGCCTCGGCGGCACCCTGCAGAACGACATCTTGAAGGAGTACCAGGCACAGAAGGAGTTCGTGTTCCCGCCGCGCCAGTCGATGCGACTCGTGCGTGACACGATCTCGTTCACGGCCGCCGAGATGCCGCGCTGGCACTCGATCTCGATCTCCGG
>JANPKU010000182.1:0-3727 GCA_031426215.1 Actinomycetes bacterium | reverse complement strand
CCATCGTGTCGACCGCTTGGTAATACAGCGAGTGCATGGTGCGCATCCGCCGGTACAGCGAGTCGAGGAGCGGGTCGTTCAACGCCGGACGGGAGTTGAGTTCGAGATCGATCGAGCCGGCGGCGTTGCTGTCGGTCATGGCTCGACCGTAGTCAGCTCGGCGTGAAGTCCGTGGGGCCGAGACGCACGAGCCGGCAGGTGAATCCGAGGTACTGCCACATGAGGTCGTCACCGACGAGCCAACGCTTCACTTCGATCGGAAGTCCGACCGGGCGCAGGACGTGGATGCCGTCCTCGAACGTCGCGACGACGGTGATCGGTGTCTGCTTGTCGAACTCGGCGACGTCGTTCACGCCGTTGGCCTCGGTGCCGTCGCATCGCATGTCGTGGATGATTCCGCCCGCCGTGATTGTGACTCGGTCGCCCGCTTGTTCGATCCGTTGGAGGGCACCGATCATCGGGTGATCTTCGACGGCTTGGCCGTCGACCAGTACTTCGACGACCTGCCACATTCCACGCATGTCGGGCGCGCCGTCGACGATCGGGTCGCTGCAACCGGCCAGTACCGATTCCGGGAAGGCGCCGCTCCATCCGCCGGGGGGCGTGTGTGCGACCGGTATCGAGTCGACGGACATGGTCGGAAAGGTAGCGATCGCCTCAGAGGTTTTCGAGGTCGTAGATGCGGCGGGCGGGTTCGTCGGCCGGGTCGATCTCGAGGTCTTTCAGGAGCCCGTGGCGAAGGTCGTATGCCCATCCGTGGACGTGGGCCCCCATGTCGTTTCCCCATCGACGTTGCACGTACGACGTCGAGCACAGCCGGTAGACCTGCTCGCGGACACTCAGTTCGACGAGTCGCTGATGGCGTAGTTCGGGATCGTCGATGGCTTCGAGTTCTTCGAAATAGATCCGGTAGACGTCCTTGATCGTTCGGAGCCACTTGTCGATCAGCCCGTGATACGAGCCGTCGACGGCAGCAGCGACGCCGCCACAGCCGTAGTGGCCGCACACGATGACGTGTTCGACCTCGAGTACTTCCACTGCGAACTGCAGCACCGACATCAGGTTCATGTCGGTGTGGACCACGAGGTTGGCGATGTTGCGGTGGACGAACATCTCACCGCTGCGGATGCCGACCATCTCGTTGGCGTTCACTCGGCTGTCCGAGCACCCGATGAACAGGTACTTGGGATGCTGCCCGGCAGCCAGCCGTTCGAAGTGGTCGGGGTCGTCGGCGAGTTCTTCGGCGACCCATCGACGGTTGTTCTCGAACAGCTGCTCGTAACTCGGTGTGTCCACGCCACGAGCCTGCCACACGGTTGTCAAGAGACTCGGGCCGACTCCATGGAGCCGGATTGTTCGGACACTCAGGGTGATAAATGACCGCCGAGGGTGGTATCCGAGTTTGGCTCCGAGTCAGGCCGGGAACCAGGGCGAGTGCCTCGTCGTTCGACAAGGCCAAACCACATCCCATTGGAGGGAAATCACATGAACACGCGAATCCTCGGCGGACTGGCGGCAGCAGCAATGCTCGTCGGTGGTTTCGCCTTCACAAGTGCAGGAACAGTTGCCGCAGATGCCATCAACGACGCCAAGGTCTGCGAAGGGCTCACTTCGGGCAAGATCGACACCACTGGCGAGCCGCAGACCATCACCATCACTCCGGCGGACTACCCAGCTGGAAACCTGATCACTGGCTACTGCGTGAAGGCCGGCAGCGACAATCAGGAGGGTGGGGGGCCCGTCTACGTGACGGTCGCTCCGACCGCGTCGATCACGTTTGGCCATCCCTCGGGCAAAGCGGTCAGTCACTACAGCTTCACGTACGCCCCGCCCGTGGTTGTCGTGGTCCCGCCGACGCCGACACCTGAAACCCCGGTGACGCCGACTCCGGAAACCCCGGCCACACCGACGCCGACTCCAGAAGTGTCGGCGACCCCGACAGCTACCCCTGACGTTGTTGCCGCACTGCCGCCGGTCCAGGCTGCACCTGCAGGAGCACCTTCGCGGGCGGCGGCCCCGGCTGCAGCGCTCCCGTCGCAGGCGCTCCCGTCGCAGGCACTTCCGTCGACGGGTATTGACGGAACCGGCGTGACTGCGCTGATTGCGTTGTTGCTCACGTCGCTCGGCGGCGCAGCAGTATTGCTGTCCCGTCGCTACAACGTCACGAACTGATTCGAACATCGCGAACCCCGGTGACGGGGAATCGTTGAACGGACCCGCCCGGAGCATTCCGGGCGGGTCCGTCGCGTTGCGGACCTGGATGCCCGCCCGATCGTCAAGACATTGGCTGGGAGATCGACGGCGCGAACTCATGCGACCACGGAGAGTATTTGTTGACCGCAAGGGGTGGTATTCACACGTTGGGTGCTCTAACCTCACGGTCAGTAACGGCAACACTCGTCGCCCGGCGAGCACGAATCTTCCCATTGGAGGGAACCACATGAACAAGCGAATCCTCGGCGGACTGGCGGCAGCAGCAATGCTCGCCGGTGGACTCGCCATCACAAGTGCAGGAACGATCGCCGCGGCGGACGCCGAACCGCAGGAAGGCGTTTGCCCTCAGTACGACACTGGCCACCAGTCGGCCAACGATCAGACGGAGTTCACCTACACGGCTCCCGAGGGACAGGTCATCGTGGCGCTGTGCGTCAAGGCAGGCTCAATCAAGCAGGGTGACGGTCCAGAGAATGTGCCGGAAGCGGTCGGCGAAACGTCGTACACGTTCGACCATTCGTCCGGAAAGGAGATCAGTCATTTCTCGGTAGACCTGGCTAGCGTTCCGAAGCCAGCTCCGGTCGTCAGCGAAGTGTTCGACTGCAAGTCACCCCTCATTGTCACCGTGACGACCACCCCGTACGTGTGGAGCATGGAGCAAGCGGCATGGGTTCTGGGTGTTCCGGTCGTCTCGACGAAGGCATCTACCCAGGTGCAGATGGATTCCTGCGAGACCACGACACCGGAGAACCCGACGCCGACTCCGGAAACCCCGGCGACCCCGCCGACGAACGAAGTTGTCGCTGCACTGCCGCCGGTCCAGGCCGCCCCTGCGCAGGCTGTGGCACCGGCTCAGGCTGCGCCGGTTCCGACGGCGCTCCCGTCGACGGGCATCGACAGCACTGGCGTGACTGCGCTGATTGCGCTGTTGCTCACGTCGCTCGGCGGGGCAGCGTTGTTCATGTCCCGTCGCTACAACGTCACGAATTGACCGAACATCACGAGCCCCGGTGACGGGGAATCGTTGAACGGACCCGCCCGGAGCATTCCGGGCGGGTCCTTCCGCGTGCGGGGACCATGTCAGTTCCGACAAGTTCGTTCTAGCCTCGGGCCATGGCTGTTCGATCGGGTGCCGACCAAGCAACATCCACCCCGCCCGTCGATACTGGAAGCTGGACCTTTCTCACCAACCACAGCCATGTGCTCATCTGCCTCGGCCGTGATCCGCAGCTCCGACTCCGCGATCTCGCCGAACAAGTCGGCATCACCGAACGGGCGGTGCAAGGCATCATCAACGACCTCGAAGCCGCCGGCTGCCTCACACGGCATCGGGAAGGACGCCGCAACCGCTACGAGATCGTCACCGACCGGCCGATGCGACACCAGGTCGAACGCCAACACGTGGTCGGTGACCTTCTCGGAGTGATGGTGCCGACCGACACCTGACCGTTCGTTCGTCGGCAGCGTCCCCGCTGAGCCGAGGACCGCGTCTAGATCAGGACGGCGGCGGTGG
>JANPKU010000181.1:0-16910 GCA_031426215.1 Actinomycetes bacterium | reverse complement strand
CATCACACCAAGATCCACAACGACCACTGGGTCATCGAACTCGGACCCAACCGCGAACTCACCCTCAAACTCCCCGACGGCACCCTCCACACCACCGGCCCACCCAACCGACAAACCGCCGCCTGACCCGAAACGGTCAGGCGCTCGCAGGAAGCCAGAGAATCGACTCTCGACAGTCGGCGCTGTCCCGGTTGGTCGGCAGCCTCACGCAGTCGGTGGTCGCAGCAGATCACCGTGCAGCAGGGCGCGTATGGCATCGATCGCGCATCGGTGCTGCGACGCGGTCTCCGACGACCGCTCGGTGAGCCCGATCAACATGATGCGAATGAACTCCACCACCCGTTCGCGGTCGGCGGAACGCACCTCGCCAGTAGCGACAGCAGCATCGACGATCCCCACGAAGAACTCGTCTCGTGCAGCTTCGGCACGGGCAAGGCGCTCGGCGATCTCGGGGAAACGTCGCATGTCGTGGCGCACCGTGCCGACGAACAGGGCCAACGTGTGGTCGTCGACGTTCATCTGGTGCGCTGCTTCGAGCATTCCCTCGAACTGGCCGAGGAAGTTGTCGGACGCTGCAACCGCCTCGACGAACCGGCCATAGACACGGCGCTGCATGTCGGAATGGACGGCCACGTAGAGATCCAACTTCGACTCGACGTAGTGATACAGGGCCCCCGTCGTGATGCCCGACGCCTCGGCCAGCTCCCTGTTCGTGACGCCGCCGTAGCCCCGCTCGGCGAACAGGTGCCGTGCGTTGTCGATGATCGTGCGACGCGTGTCGGCGGAATCGGCAGCCGGAGGACGACCCCGCCGTCGTGTCCCGTCCGGTGCCGTAACGACCATCGGACGAGTATTGCCGTCGACGTACATGGAGATCCGACCGGAACGACGAGCTGTCGACGTCAGTTGCGGTTGGCTTCGACGGCCTTGACGAGCCGATCGAACACGGCGTCAGGATGACCGATGCCGTTGATCACGACGAGGCGGTTCTGATCGCCGTAGTGCTTGATCAACGGGAACGTCTGCTCCTCGTAGAGGTCGAGCCGACGGTTCACCGATTCCGGCGTGTCGTCGGCGCGCTGCTGCACGTCGCCACCGCACACATCACAGATCCACGGATCAGGGTCGCTGCCCGCCGACGTGTAGTTCGTTCCGCAGTCGCGGCACACCCGACGGGCCGAAATCCGCTCCAACACGATTTCGCGCGGCACGTTCAGGTCGAGCACGACGTCGATCGGCCGATTGTCGGCAATGGCGTCCAGGGCGTCGGCCTGGTCGATCGTGCGTGGGAACCCGTCGAGGATGTAGCCGCGGGTCGACGCATCGGGCGCCGACAATCGTTGGTCGACGAGGCCGATCATGATCTCGTCGCCCACCAGACCACCAGCGTCCATCACCTGCTTGGCCAGTCGGCCGAGTTCGGTTCCTTCACGCCCAGCGGCGCGCAGCATGTCGCCGGTGGAGATGTGGGGGACGACGAAGTGCCGGGACAACCGCACGCACTGCGTGCCTTTGCCTGCACCCTGTCGCCCGAGGATGATGAGGCGGGCGCCGGGGATCACGGCGGACCTACTTCAGGAATCCTTCGTAGTTGCGCAAGGTCAGCTGGCTGTCGATCTGGCGCATCAGTTCGAGCGCCACACCGACCGAGATCAGCACGCTGGTACCAGCGAACCCGAACGAGTTGATGCCGGCGATGATCAGCAGGATGTACGGCAGGATCGCAATGATCGCGATGAACACCGCACCGGGAAGGGTGATCCGGTTGACCGCCTTGCCGAGGTAACGCTCGGTCTGCGGACCGGGCCGGACACCCGGGATGAACCCACCCTGGCGACGCAGCTGATCGGCCTGGCGAACCGGATCGAACGCGATCGAGTTGTAGAAGTAGGCGAACGCAATGATCATCAGCGCGAAGATCGTGATGTACACGAAGTTCTGCGGGTTGACGATGTACCGGTCGACGAACGAAGCGATATCGCCGCGCCAACCCTCTCCCGAGCCGAGGAACTGCGAACCGATCACCGGCAGCAACAGGATCGAACTCGCGAAGATGATCGGGATCACGCCGGACTGGTTGACCTTCAACGGGATGTAGGTGTTCTGGCCGCCCATCATCCGGCGGCCGACCACGCGTTTCGCGAACTGGACGGGAATACGCCGTTGGCCCAGTTCCACGTACACGACGGCCACGATGATCCCCAAAGTGAGCAGGATCATGGCGACGAACCAGAACACCTTGTTCAGCTGCAGGATGCTCCAGAACCCGCCCGGGAGGCTGGCGACGACCGACGCGAAGATGATCATCGACATGCCGTTGCCGATGCCCCGCTGGCTGATCAGCTCGGCCATCCACATCAGCACGGCGGTACCGGCGACCAAGGTCGGGATGATCAGGTAGCCGCGCGGCCACACGCCATCTGGAAGCAACGGCACGGTCGGTGCTGCACTGGCTGCGGAGAAGAACGCCGTCCCGCGGCCGGTGCCGAAGATGAAGACGAGGCCTGTCGCTTGCAGCGTGGCCAGGCCGATGGTGACGTAGCGCGTGTACTGGGTGATCTTGCGTTGCCCGACTGCGCCTTCGGTCTGGAGTTCCTCGAGCTTCGGGATCACCACCCCGAGCACCTGCATGATGATGCTGGCGGTGATGTACGGCATGATGCCGAGCGCGAAGATCGAGAAGCTCTCGAACGCGCCGCCCGAGAACAGGTTCAGGAACCCGAGCGCGCCCTGCTGTCCAGCAGACTCACGGAGCTGCTCGATCGCGATGGGATCGACACCAGGCACCCGGATGAAGACGCCGAGGCGATAGACGGCCACCATTGCGACGACGAACAAGAGCTTGTTGCGAAGGTCGTGGACCCTCCAGATGTTCGCCAGCTGCGAAAACACTCAGAACTCTCCTGTGCGGTGGGAATGGTGGGGTTGGAAAAGCGCCGACAGGATCAGCGGTTGGCGAACTGATTGCCCTTGACGGCGGGCCGACCGGCCTTGCCTTCCTCACGGAAGGGCAGTTCGATCAGCGTCACCGTACCGCCTGCAGCGGTGACGGCTGTTTCAGCAGCGGCAGAGATCGCATGCACGTGGAGGTCGACCTTGGTGGAGATCTCACCACGCGCCAGCACCTTCACGAATGCCTTCTTGCGGAGCAGACCGTTGGCAACAAGCACCTCGGGCGTGACCGTCGAGTCGCCGAGCGTGTCGACCAGCGCGCTCAGGGCGTGGAGGTTGACCGCTTGGTACTCGACGCGGAACGGGTTGTTGAACCCCTTCAGCTTGGGCACACGCTGCTTGAGCGGCGTCTGGCCACCTTCGAAACCGCGTGCGACAGTGTTGCGGGCCCGCTGGCCCTTGCTGCCACGGCCGGCGGTCTTTCCGCCCTTGCCGCCGGTGCCTCGACCGACTCGCTTCGCGTTCTTCGTTGCGCCGGGTGCCGGCGCGAGGTCATGGACCTGCATTGGTCAGCTCTCCTTCTTGGCGGTGGACGCCGCGGGGGCGTCGGACACCTCGAGCAGGTGCGGGACCCGGGCGATCATGCCGCGGATCTCGGGACGGTCGGGAAGTGTGTTGGTCGAGCCGATCTTGCCGAGGCCGAGCGCCCGCAACGTCCCGCGGTGCTTGGGCTTGGTGCCGATGGACGACTTGGTCTGCTTGACGGTGACGGTCGCCGTCTCGCCAGTGGACTTCTTGGCGGCCCGCTTCCTGGCAGCCGGCTTCTTGGCGGTGGACTTCCTGGCAGCCGACTTCTTGGTCACGCGCTTCTTGTTCGCGGGCTTCTTGGCGGCCGACTTCTTGGCAGCCGGCTTCTTGGCCGTGGCCTTCTTGGCGACCGACTTCTTGGCAGCCGATTTCTTGGCAACCGATTTCTTGGCCGTGGACGGGCTCATTCGGCACCTCCGGTCGGGACGGCAGCGGCACCGGCACGGCTCTTCTGACGCTCGTTGTAGGCGTTCAGCAGACCCTTCGGCACGAACGTTTCCGCCGGAAGACCGCGGCGCGCCGCGATCTCGTCGGGACGCTGGAGCGACTTGAGTCCCGCGACGGTGGCCCGAGCGACGTTGATGTGGTTGGCCGAGCCGAGCGACTTGCAGAGCACGTCGTGGACGCCGGCTTCTTCGAGGATGACACGAGCGGCACCACCGGCGATCACGCCGGTACCGGGTGCTGCCGGCTTCATCATCACCTTGCCGCCACCGGTGGTACCGAGGACGGGGTGGATGATGGTGGATCCGGCCATCGGCACTTCGAACAGGTTGCGCTTGGCTTCCTCGGTGCCCTTCTGGATGGCGAGCGGCACTTCTTTCGCCTTGCCGTAGCCGAGACCGACGCGGCCGTTGCCGTCACCGATCACCACGAGCGCGGTGAACGAGAAACGGCGGCCACCCTTGACGACCTTCGCAACACGGTTGATCGTGATGACACGCGACTCGCGCAGACCGCTGTCGTCGCCATCGCGGCTGTCACGACCGTCACGGCTGTCACGACCGCGGTTGTCACGACTGTCGCGGCCACCCCCTCGGTTGTCACCGGGATTGTTGGTGGGAAATGCCATCAGAACTCCAGTCCTGCTTCACGGGCGGCGGACGCAACGGCGGCGATGCGGCCGTGGTAGGCGAACCCACCACGATCGAACACGACCTTGTCGAGGCCGGCGGCCTTGGCGCGCTCGGCGATCAATGTGCCGACGCGGGTTGCCGCCTCGACGCTCGAACCCGAACCAGCAGACCGGAGGTCGGCTTCATTGGTGGACGCTGCAGCCAGGGTGACCCCGGCGTCATCGTCGATCAACTGCACCGACAGGTGCTTGTTCGAGCGGAACACGGCGAGACGCGGACGTGCAGCGGTGCCGTGAATCTTCTTGCGCACGCGACGGTGGCGGCGAATGCGGCCACTGCGACGGGCTTCGGCGATCTTGGTCATGAGGCGCTCCGTTACTTCTTTCCGGCCTTGCCGGCCTTGCGCAGCACACGCTCGCCCGCATAGCGGACGCCTTTGCCCTTGTACGGCTCGGGCTTGCGAATGCTGCGGATGTTGGCGGCCACCTGGCCGACCACTTCTTTGTCGATGCCCGACACGATCACCTGTGTCTGGACGGGCACTTCGAAGGTGATGCCCTCGGGCGCTTTGACGTCGACCGAGTGGCTGAAGCCCAGGTTCAGGCGCAACGCGCCCGGCCCCTGCGCCTCGGCGCGGTACCCGACGCCGACGATCTCGAGATTCTTGGTGAACCCGTCGGTGACGCCGATGACCATGTTGTTCACCAAGCTGCGGGCGAGCCCGTGCATGGCCTTGGTCTTGTTCTCGTCGTTCGGACGTTCGCAGACGAGCGTGTCGCCGTCCTGGGTGATGGTGATGGTGCCGGGGATCTCGCGTTCGAGCGTGCCCTTGGGGCCCTTGACCGAGATGGTGCGGCCGTCGAGTGTGACGTCGACGCCTGCTGGCACAGCGATGGGTGACTTTCCGATGCGGGACATTGCTTCCTACTTCTCCTTCTCCGGCCTGTTCACCAGACGTAACACATGACTTCGCCGCCCACGTGGCGCTTGCGTGCCTCGCGGTCGGTCATGAGGCCATGGGAAGTGGACAGGACGGCGACACCGAGGCCACCGAGAACTCGGGGCACGGTGCCGGCGTTGCGGTAGACCCGCAGGCCCGGCGTCGAGATACGACGCAGGCCCATGATCGTGCGGTCACGATCGGGCGAGTACTTCATCTGGATGGTCAGCACCTCACCGACCCCCTTGGGGGATGGTGCGGTCTCGAAGCTCTCGATGTAGCCCTCCTTCTGGAGGACTTCGGCGAGGGCGACCTTCTGCTTCGACGAGGGCATGCGCACCTCGTCGTGCTTTGCGGTGTTCGCGTTACGAACACGCGTGAGCATGTCGGCGATGGGATCGGTCATCATGATGGTTGTCTCCTCACCAGCTCGACTTCGTCAGACCGGGGATCTCGCCGGCGTGTGCGAGCTCGCGCAGGCACAAGCGGCAGAGGCCGAACTTGCGATAGACCGAACGGGCACGGCCGCAGCGGCGGCAGCGTGTGTAACCGCGAACCTTGAACTTCGGCTTCGCGTTGGCCTTGTTGATCAATGCTTTCTTTGCCATGTCGTCGCCTCAGTTCACTTCCGGCCGTGGCGCGGGCCACGGTTCTTCTTCTTGCGGGGCTCGTTGTCGGCGTCGGCGCCCTTCTTGAAGGGGAATCCGAAGACGTCGAGCAGCGCCTTGCCCGTGTCGTTGTCGTGGGCGGTCGTCACGATGGTGATGTCCATGCCACGAGGCTGATCGGCCTTGTCCGGGTCGATCTCGGCGAACATGGTCTGCTCGTTGAGACCGAAGGTGTAGTTCCCGTGACCGTCCCACGAATGCGCCGGAAGCCCACGGAAGTCACGGATACGAGGAATCGCAACCGAGATCAGTCGGTCGAGGAACTCCCACATCCGGTCGCCACGCAACGTCACCTTGACGCCGATGGCCTGACCTTCACGCAACTTGAAGTTGGCGATCGAGGTGCGTGCCTTGGTGACGATCGGCTTCTGGCCAGAGATCATCGTGAGGTCGGCCACGCAGCCCTCGATCAGCGACGGCTGGCCGGCAGCGCGTCCGACACCCATGTTGATGACGATCTTCTCGAGGCCGGGAACCTGCATGACGTTCTGGATTCCCAGACCCTCCTGCAGCTTGGCCCTGAACTCGTCGTTGTAGCGCGCCTTGAGGCGCGGAATCTCGGTGGCAACTGTGGTGCTCATCCGATGACCTCTCCACTCGGGCGGGCGATACGCACCTTGGTGCCGTCGTCCTGGATCTTGTAGCCGACGCGGACCGTCTTGCCCTTGTGCAACAGCATCACATTGCTGACGTCGAACGGCAGATCCTTCTCGATGATGCCACCGGCGTCATTGGCGCGGCGGGGCTTCTGGTGCTTCGACGCCGTGTTCACGCCGTGCACGATGATCTTGTTGGCCTTGGGGAAGACGTAGGCGACCTCGCCCTGCTTGCCCTTGTCCTTGCCGGTGATCACCTCGACGGTGTCACCCTTCTTGAGTTTCATCACAGCACCTCCGGTGCCAGCGACACGATGCGCATGAATTTGCGTTCGCGCAGCTCGCGGCCCACCGGGCCGAAGATGCGGGTACCGCGTGGGGTGAGGTCATCCTTGATCAGCACGGCCGCGTTCTCGTCGAAGCGGATGTAGCTGCCGTCGGGACGACGCTTCTCTTTCTTGACTCGGACGACGACGCACTTGACGACTTCGCCCTTCTTGACGCCGGCGCCGGGCATTGCGTCCTTGACCGTGGCGACGAAGATGTCACCGATCGAGGCGTAGCGACGGCGCGTGCCGCCGAGCACCTTGATGCACAGGACTTCCTTGGCGCCGGAGTTGTCGGCGACACGAAGACGGGTCTCTTGCTGAATCACTTCGCACGCTCCAGAACATCGGTGATCCGCCAGCGCTTGCTCTTGCTCAGCGGACGGGTCTCCATCACACGGACCTTGTCGCCGACGTTGACGTCGTTGGTCTCGTCGTGTGCGTACAGCTTCTTCGTACGCACCACGAACTTGTTGTACTTGGCGTGGCGAACACGATCGACCACGGCCACAACGGCCGTCTTGTCCATTGCGTTCGACACGACCGTGCCTTCACGAACTTTTCGTGCGGCGCGTTCGGGTGCTGCTGCGTCGGTGGTGATGTCAGTCATCTCTGGTTCCGTCACTGTCCGGCCTCGGCGACAGCGATCTCACGCTGACGGATGAGGGTGTTGATACGAGCGACCTGCTTGCGAACCTTGCCGATTTCGGCGGTGTTCTCGAGCTGGCCGGTCGCGTTGCGGAAGCGCAGGTTCAGCGCCTCCTGCTTGGTGGCCTTCAATTCGTCGATGAGCTCACCGAGGCTGAGGTCGGCGAGGTCGCTGTTGTTCTTGGCCATCAGATCTCCTCCTCGCGTGTGATGATCCGCGCCTTGATCGGCAGCTTCTGGATCGCCTTCTCGAGGGCAGCCTTCGCCATCTCCTCGTTCGGGTAGGACAGCTCGAACAGCGTGCGGCCGGGCTTGACGACGGCCACCCAGAATTCGGGGTTGCCCTTGCCTGAGCCCATGCGGGTCTCGGCTGGCTTCTTCGTGACCGGCTTGTCCGGGAACACGTTGATCCACACCTTGCCACCGCGCTTGATCGAGCGCGTCATGGCGATACGGGCGGCCTCGATCTGGCGGGCACTCAGCCAGCCGGGCTCGAGCGCCTGAATTCCGTACTCACCGAAGTGCAGGCCGGAGCCGCCCTTGGTGAGGCCCTTGGTGCGGCCGCGATGGTGTTTGCGATGGGCGACCTTGCGAGGCATCAGCATGGTTCGTCCCCTTTCAGTCCTCGCCGCGCAACCGCGGCGTCTCGTGGCCCTCGCCCTGCGCAGTGCGCTTGGCGATCGCCTCTTCTTCGTCGAGCAACTTCTCGAGTTCCGGATCAGCCTCACGGACGAGCGGCTGGGTCTCCGACGCCGGAACCGCATCGCGGGGTCCACCCGACGACACGACCTTGCGCGGTCCGCCCTGACCGGACGTCTCGCCGACCGCCATGGCGGCCTCACGGGCGATCTTGTCCTCGTTGAGCTTCTTGTACGGGAGGATGTCTCCCTTGTAGATCCACACCTTGACGCCGACACGACCACTGGTCGTCTTGGCCTCACGCATGCCGTAGTCGATGTCGGCACGCAGCGTGTGCAACGGCACCCGCCCCTCGCGGTACCACTCGGTGCGGCTCATCTCGGCGCCGCCGAGTCGACCCGAACACTGCACCCGGATGCCGAGCGCGCCGGCACGCTGTGCGTTCTGCACGGCCCGCTTCATGGCGCGCCGGAAGGCGATGCGGTTGACGAGCTGGTCGGCAACGCCCTGGGCGATCAACGCAGCGTCGAGTTCGGGGTTCTTGATCTCGACGATGTTGAGCTGGATCTTCGCGTTCCCGGTGATCTTGGTGATCAGCTGACGAAGCTCGTCGGCCTGGGCGCCACGACGACCGATGACGATGCCCGGACGTGCGGTGTGCACGTCGACACGCAACTTGTCCCGGGTGCGTTCGACCTCGATGCGACTGATCGCAGCGGACTCGAGACGCGTCATGATCTCCTGGCGGATCGTCCAGTCCTCGGTCAGGTACTCCTTGTAATCGCGCTCGGAGAACCAACGCGACTTCCAGTCGGTCGTCACTCCCAGACGGAAGCCGTACGGATTGATCTTCTGACCCATTACTTTTCCTCGGCCTCTCCGGACTCGTCGGCTGGTTTCGTGTGGTCGGCCTCGTCCAGCTCGTCGCTGGCGCTTCCCTCGCTGGCTGCGGGCGAGCTGGTGGTCTCGTCGCTGGCGCTTCCCTTGGCGGGTGCGTCAGCATCGGCGGCCGCGTCAGCGACGTCAGCTTCATCGGATTCGGTTGCTTCTTCTTCGTCTTCGGTCGCTTCGGTCTCGGCCGTTGTGTCGTCTTCTGTCGTATCGGCTTCAGGAGCGTCTGCGGACTCGGTGTCGTCCGACTCGGACACGTCGGAGTCGACCGCGTCGGTGGTCTCGGCGTCGTTCGTCTCGTCGGTGGCTTCTGCGTCGAGGATCTCCTCGTCGCTGTCGATCGCGTCGATGGCCACTTCGGCTCCACCGGCCTGCTGGCGGCTGCGAGCGACACGGGCACGGCGACTCGCAGCACTCGACTGCGGCCGACCCCGGCCGGTGGCGCCTCCGGCACGCTCCTGGCGGGCCGTGATGATCGCAATTCGATCATCGCTCATCCGAGCGACGATCACCGTGATGTGACAGCTGCGCTTGTTGATGCGAGACGCACGACCACGGGCACGGGGCCGGAAACGCTTCAGCGTCGGCCCCTCATCGGCGAAGCAGGCGATGACGAACAACTCGTCGGCGTCCTGGTCGTCGTTGTTGACGGCGTTGGCCACGGCGCTCGCAAGCACCTTGCGGACATCACGGGCGATGTGGCGATCGGTGAACTGCAGCACCTCGTCGGCACTGCGCACGTCGAGGCCGCGGATCAGGTCGAGCACGACGCGGGCCTTCGAGGCCGACGACCGCACGTACTTGGCGGTCGCCTTCGTGCCGGAGCGCTCGCCGGCGACGAACGACTTCTCGTTCAGCTTCGGTCCGGTCATCAGCGGCGACCCTTCGAGTTGCGCTCCATGCCGGCGTGGAACTTGAACGTACGGCTGGGGCTGAACTCACCGAGCTTGTGGCCGACCATCGACTCGGTCACGTAGACCGGGACGTGCTTGCGACCATCGTGGACGGCGATCGTGTGGCCGACCATGTCGGGAATGATGGTGGAGCGACGCGACCAGGTCTTGACGACCTTGCGTTCGCCGGCGGCATTCTGGGCGTCGATCTTCTTGAGAAGATGGTCGTCCACGAACGGGCCCTTCTTGAGACTGCGAGACATGCGGGGCTACCTTCCTTGCCGCGTCAGCGGCGACCCTTACCTGAACGGCGACGACGGATGATCAGCTTCTGGCTGGCCTTCTTCTTGTTGCGGGTGCGCCCCTCGGGCTTGCCCCACGGCGACACGGCGGGGCGTCCACCGGACGTGCGGCCTTCGCCACCACCGAGTGGGTGGTCGACCGGGTTCATGGCCACACCACGTGTCTGGGGCTTCTTGCCCTTCCAGCGGTTGCGGCCGGCCTTGCCGATCTTCACCAGCTCGTGCTGGCTGTTGCCGACCTCGCCGACGGTTGCACGGCAGTCGATCATCACCCGGCGCATTTCGGTCGACGGCATACGCAGCGTGGCGTAATCGCCTTCCTTCGCGACGAGCTGGACAGCGATGCCAGCCGAGCGGCCGATCTTGCCACCCTGACCGGGACGAAGCTCGACGTTGTGCACGGTGGTACCGACGGGGATGAAGCGAAGCGGCAGTGCGTTACCCGGCTTGATGTCGGCGCCTTGGCCGCTCTCGACGGTGTCGCCGACGTTCAATCCACGCGGTGCGAGGATGTAGGCCTTCTCGCCGTCGTTGTAGTGGAGCAGCGCGATGCGACACGTGCGATTCGGGTCGTACTCGATGGCAGCGACCTTGGCGGTCACGCCGTCCTTGACCCGCTTGAAGTCGATGAGGCGGTACTGCTGCTTGTGACCGCCGCCACGATGGCGCGAGGTCTTGCGGCCGTAGGCGTTGCGGCCACCGGTCTTGGTCTTCTTGACGAGGAGGCTCTTCTCCGGCGTGGTCTTGGTGATCTCGCTGAAGTCGGAGCTCGTCTGGAAGCGACGGCCGGGGCTGGTGGGCTTGCGGGAACGGATAGCCATGATGCGCTCAGTTCTCGAACAACGGGATTTCGCCCGCTGCCAGGGTGACGATGGCCCGCTTGCTGGCGGGACGCTGACCGATGCGGTTCGTACCACGGGTGCGCTTGCGCTTGCCGGGACGATTGAGGGTGTTCACCTTGAGCACCTCGACACCCCAGATCGCCTCGACCGCGTCGCGGATCTCGGGCTTGGAGGCCTTCGGGCTCACCTTGAACGTGTACACGCCGGTCTCGATCAATCCGTAGCTCTTCTCGGAGACGACCGGGGCGATGATGATGTCGCGTGGATCCTTCATGATGCTTCCTTCTCGCTCGAAACCGGGGTCCCGGCGGGCAGGACATCCTTGGTGAAGATGATCCACTCGTTGCAGAGCACGTCGTACGCATTGAGCTCGCCGGGGCCGATGATCTGCACCTTCGGAAGGTTGCGGAAGCTCAGTGCGGCGGCTGCGTCGTCACGACCGACGACCACGAGCGCGGTGCCGGTGATGCCGAGCGCATCGAGCGCAGCCTTGGCATCTTTGGTCTTCGGGGACTCGAAGCCCCACGAGTCGACGACGACGACCTTACCTTCGCTGGCACGGTCGGACAGCGCCGAGCGCAGTGCGGCCTTGACCATCTTCTTGGGGGTCTTCTGGTCGTACTTGCGAGGCTTCGGGCCGAGGGCGACGCCACCACCGACGAAATGCGGTGCACGGATCGAGCCCTGGCGAGCGTTGCCGGTGCCCTTCTGGGCGTACGGCTTGCGTCCACCACCGCGCACGTCCGAGCGGGTCTTGGTGCTCTGGGTGCCGGAGCGGCGGGCTGCGAGCTGCGCCGTGACGACCTGGTGCATCAACGAGATGTTGGGCGTGACGCCGAAGACCTCGTCAGAGAGTTCGACGGTGCCGCTGTCCTTGCCGGCGACGGTCTTGAGTGTGAGATCGGCCACGTCAGCCTGCCTTTCCTGCGAACTTCACGGCGTTGCGCACGAGGACGACGCCACCTGCGGGACCGGGAACCGAGCCCTTGATCAGCAGCAGGTTGCGCTCGGGGTCGGACGAAACGACCTCGAGGTTCTGTGTGGTGACCTGCTCGTGGCCCATGTGGCCGGCCATGCGTTGGCCCTTGAACACGCGTGCCGGAAAGGCACACGAGCCGATGGCGCCAGGCTTGCGGTGGCTCTTGTTGTTACCGTGCGACGCGGGCGCACCCTTGAAGTTGTGTCGCTTCATGACGCCGGCGAAGCCCTTACCACGGCTGGTGGCGGTGACGTCGACCTTGGTGCCCGCTGCGATCTGCTCGACAGTCAGCTCCTGGCCGACCTCGAATCCATCGACGGAGTCGAGGCGGAGTTCCACGAGGCGCTTGCCCGGGGAGACGCCAGCTTTCGCGAAGTGGCCAGCCTTGGGCTGGTTCAGCTTCTTCGCATCTCGGTGGCCGTAGGTCACCTGCAACGCGGTGTAGCCGTCGCGTTCGTTGGTCTTGATTTGCACGATGCGCATCGGTTCGACACGAAGCACCGTCACGGGGACGACTTTGTCGTCCACCCATGTCTGCGTCATGCCGACCTTCTCGCCGACGATCGATTGTTGTGCCATGCGGCCGGTTCCTTTTCGTTGTCCAAGCCCTGAACTCGGGCTCTCCACGCAAATGCTCCGCCGCTAGCCCTTCACCGGCTGGTGAGGGGACGAGCGTGCGGAGCACGATCATGTGTGTTCGCTGAGCGGTTCCGTTCCGGACGTTGCGGACGGCCTACACAGACATCGGTTGCTGAATGGTCTGATGATCGAAATGCCTTCCGATCACGGCCATGCAATGCTATGGGCGTCGGTGGACGCTTCCAACCCACCCGTCAACCATCGTTTCCCCCGAGCGATGAGCCAACCGCCCGAATACCGGCTCTTCGCTCATCGCTCCCCCAGGTTCCCCCCGGGCGATGAGCCAACCGCCCGAATACCGGCTCTTCGCTCATCGCTCCCCCGGGTTCCCCCCGGTGGGAAGGCGACGAGGGGAGGGTCAGTCTTCGGGGCGATCGGTGACCGTCACGGTGAGATCGATGCGCTCACCGTCGCGAACCACCGTGATGATCGCGGAATCACCCGGTTGCAGATCGCGAATTGCTGCGATCAGGCCAGTCGTCCCGTCGATCGCTGCGCCATCGGCGGCGACGACGAGATCACCTGCCTCGACCCCGGCGTCGGCCGCTGGCGTCCCGGGCTCGACCTTGCCGATGACCGCCCCCTGCCCGCCATCTCGACGGTCCTCGAGTTCGACACCGAGGTAGCCCTCCGAACGGGTCGCTCCATCCGCCTGGGCGCGCAACGCTTCGATCACCGGAAGTGCCTCACCGACGCTGATCGCAAAGCCCACGTTCGTCGCCGCCGACGTCGACGTGCCCCTCGCGACCGCGGTGTTGATGCCGACGACCTCACCGCGGGCGTTGACCAGCGGGCCGCCGGAATTGCCCGACGAGATCGCTGCGTCGGTCTGGATGAGGCCGTCGAGGAACGCCCCGTCGGTACCGATGGTGCGATCCAGCGCCGACACGATGCCGAGGGTGACCGACGGATCGCCGTCGAGGCCGAGAGCGAACCCGATCGCCACGACGTCGTCACCGATGCGAACACTGCTCGGGTCGGCAAACACTGCGGGGTCGAAGTCGTCGCCGCTCATGCGCAACAGCGCAAGGTCATTGCCGATATCGGACGCGAGCAGGCGCGCCTCGCGCGGTTCGGTCTCGCCGGCGAGGCGGACACGAATCTGGGTGGCCCCCTCGACGACGTGCGCATTGGTGAGGATCTCGCCGTTGGAGGACACGACCACACCCGTTCCGGTCGACTGGCCTCGGCCGAACTGACTGTCGACGTCGGCACTGATCGTGACGACAGATGCCGCCATGTGGTCGATGACCTTGGCAACATCGAGGCGCCCTTGGATCGGGTCGCTCGGTTCGGACACGTTGATCGGCTCGTCGGTCGCGCTCTTCGGCGGCTCGTCGATCCAGTCGGAGAGCTGGTTGCCGACAAGCGCCCCGGTCAGCCCGGCAACCCAGGCCACGATGCCGACCACCGCAAGGGTGAGCCAGCCTCGTCGACGCCTCGACCGTGGTTCCCGTCGTGCGGCAGGCGAGGGCAGACCGGGGCTGACGCCGGGAGCCGGAGGCGGCAACGATGACATGGGACGTGTCTACCCCGAGATCCTGTCCGCTCGCTGTGCCGCACCAGCGGTTCCCACCAAGTTCACACGTTCACCCAATGCGCTCGGTCGGTCTGCGCTTGCGCAACGACCCGGTCCAACCACGATCCTGCACGACGAATCGGACGATGCCGGCGATCCCCACCAAAATCAGCAGGACGCCGAGTGCGATCCACCACGTCCCGCGCCGACGGACGACCGTCGAGCGCGGATGCTCAGTGCCGGCAAATCCGACCGGCGAGATGTCCAGGTTCGTCACGCTGCGTCCTCACCCATCGACCGGCGGCCAGCAGTAACGGTTCCGCGGGAGGTCACGAATCACGTTGCCGCCGTCGCCGATGTCCATCGCCCTGTCGACCTTGCTCATCAGCCTCAGAACGTGGCGGATGCCGGCGGTGCCGACGAAGTCCGTCGACTCGACGGGCCCGCGAATGTCGATGCCGTTGCCGAGCGTCGCCTGCAGTACCTCGCGCTGAAAGGTGGCCCATCGGTCGCGACCTGCCTCGTACTCCGGACGATCCCGATACGCGAACACCACGATCGAGCCGCCCGCTGCCCGCTGCCGATCCTTTCCATCGGCACACGGCAACGACTCCCCGATACCCCAGTCCGACGAGACGAGCCCGCCGAGCATTGCTTCCCGGACGAGCATGTTGGTCAGATCGTCGGTGGTGACGGACGCTGCGTAGCAGTCGCTCGGCCGCAGCCCGACGATCTCCACGTACATCCGCATCAGTTCCTGCGGGGTCGGCGGCAGGTAGGGGAACGGCGAAGGAATCGTGTACGCCCGCCGACTCTTCGGATGCACTGCCCTTGCGACCGCTTCCCAGTTGAGGGCTTCGACGTACACGCCTGCCGGCGGCCCGACGGGATGGTCGATCGGAGTGTCGGGTTCGGCGATCGGCCCGATCCCGGCGGGATGGAACACCTGCATCCCCGTCACGTAGGAGTACAACTCGTTGGACCCCTCTTCGCCGCCGCCGAATCCGCGCATGGTGATCCGCCGAGCGATTCCGAGTGTCTGTTCGGGGCCGATTCCCGCCGCTGCGAGCAGGGCGACACCGAGGTCCTCGTCGAGGATCGACGGTTCGCCGACCTTGCGCTCGACCAACCGTTGGTTGCCCTCGATGAACGTTGCGACCGGCGACACCGTCGTCGCAGCCAGCGTCTCCTCGGAAGCGTGCACGATGTCCCACTCGACGACCCGGCCGTTCTCCGAGCCACCGAGCGCCGGGCTGATGCGGTCGGGGACGCGATAAAGGCCGTAGACGAGGTCCGGCCTCGCTGCGAGGCCGCTCGC
The DNA here is from genome assembly GCA_031426215.1 of Actinomycetes bacterium. Classification (GTDB taxonomy): domain Bacteria; phylum Actinomycetota; class Acidimicrobiia; order Acidimicrobiales; family Ilumatobacteraceae; genus Sva-07. Next base: position 1,154 of record JANPKU010000181.1, on the reverse strand, counting down.
TGCGAGGTACGCCGCTACCTCCTGGATCTGGCTCCGGCCGCGCGTCGCCAGACGGGTGAACACCACGGGCGATCGCAGCGCTGCCAGATACGGCACGCGAGCGGCGTCGCGGAATGCACGCTCGACCACAATCTGTTCGGCCCGATCCACGTTTCCGCCAGCGGGAGCGAGAGGCGCAGGCGGTGGGGTCAGGTTCGCGAGGGGGTTCGTGACCAGCTCTCTGGCTCCGTCCTTCACCGCCTGGTTCGAGCGGGCGATGAGTTCCTTCGTGGTCATCGAGGCCGCCTCCTCGGGTGTCATCCCACCGATGATCGCGCCGTACACCCAGTCGCCCGCCGGGCCGTGCAACGGACGTGCCGCTCGCTCGGCCAACTGCGCAACGCGGATCTCGACCTGGATCTGGGCGGCGTCAGCGGTGACCGCAACGACCTGCCCCATCTTGGCGTCGTACACGGCACGCTGAGCCGGCGTCAGCGTGGCGAGGTGCTCGTCAGACAGGCCGCCCGTGCCCGACAGCATCCCGTCCTTGAGATTCTTGAAGAAGCCCATGCGACACCGTAGCCACGGTGCACAGGGCCCGAAAACGCCGAAATTCGGAGTGATCGTTGCGCTTGTCGCACGATCGGCTCCGAACTTCGGACTGGTATTCGGTTGTTCGGTTCGAGATCAGCCGTTCTGGATCTTGATCTCGATGTCGACACCGGCCGGCAACTCGATGCGCTGCAGGCTGTCGATGGTCTTGCCGTTCGGGTTCACGATGTCGATGAGGCGCTTGTGCACCCGCATCTCGAAGTGCTCGCGGCTGTCCTTGTCGACGTGCGGGCCACGGATGACCGTGTACCGGTGCTTGTCGGTGGGCAGTGGGATGGGACCGCGCACGGTGGCGTCGGTCCTGGTCACCGTCTCGACGATCTTCTTCGTCGACTGGTCGATGATCTCGTGATCGAACGCCTTGAGGCGGATGCGAATGCTCTGTGCCATGTCAGTCAGCTCTTCTGTCTCGGTCGCTCAGGTCACTTCAAGATCTTGGTGACGCGGCCGGCGCCCACGGTACGACCACCCTCACGAATGGCAAACCGCAAACCCTCATCCATCGCGATCGGCTTGCCCAACTGCACCGTGATCTCCACATTGTCACCAGGCATCACCATCTC
>JANPKU010000180.1:0-20177 GCA_031426215.1 Actinomycetes bacterium | reverse complement strand
CATCACACCAAGATCCACAACGACCACTGGGTCATCGAACTCGGACCCAACCGCGAACTCACCCTCAAACTCCCCGACGGCACCCTCCACACCACCGGCCCACCCAACCGACAAACCGCCGCCTGACCCGAAACGGTCAGGTGCTCGCAGCCGATCAACCGCATCATCGAGGCCCGGCCACCCCGGCGCGATGAGCGAACCGCCCAAATCCCGGCCTTTCGCTCATCGCTCGGTGGGTGGCGGGCGGTCTTCAGCCGCCGCGAAGCGAGGTCAGGACTGCGTCGACAACCGCCTGGTCGATGCCGCAGTCCAGCGACGCCTGGACCACCGGTGCCGCAGCAGCATCGTCGCCGCCCACCACTGCACCGGTGTCGATGCTGTCGATACCGCCGGGGACCGATTCGATGGCACAATTCGCCTGGTTCGGTGGGACACCCTGGCCGGTCAGTTGGTCGAACAAGATGCCACCCACTGGTGATGTCGGGCGTTCCGTACCGAAATCCTCCGGGTTGATCAGCGGCCCTTCCTGACCAGGCACCGTGGTGGCCGGAATCGTCGTCGGCGGAGTGGTCGTGGTGGTCGTCGGCAACGGGGTTGCGGTGTACCCGACGGTGCTCGCCGCGCCCGTGCCCGTGTCGGCAGTGGCGTAGACGACGACTCCCATGGCGGCGAAGCCGACCGCACCGACCACCGCACCGACAGTCTGCGGTCCCGGCAGCGGCGCAGCCAGACGCACCGAGTCGAGTGTCCCGGCGGATGGCTGCTGGGTCCCGAGCCAGCCTCGGTTGTCGGCCCAGATCGACACTGGTGGAATGACGACGAGCGCTGCCAACACGGCGATCGCCACGTTGAGCGTCACCAGGATGCCGAAGTCTCGCAACAGCGGCAGTGCAGATCCGATCAGGACCGCGAAGCCGCAGATCGTGGCGATCGCCGAGGTGAAGAACGCCCGACCGGTTCGTCTCGCAGCGTGGTCGGCCGCAACCTCAGGATCGAGCCCGCGTTGGCGTTCCTCGAGGTAACGCCCGAGGATGAGCACGGAGAACTCGGCACAGGTCGCGATCACCAACGGTCCACTGACAGTCGTCAGCGGGCTCAGCCGCACCTCGAGCAACCCGACGATCAGCGACGTCACCCCGACGGCGAGCAACACCGGCACCAACGCCAACAGTCCTCGTGTGAGACTGCGGGTGCGAAGCACGAGGAACAGCGCGGCAAGGCTCAACGCCAGGTAGGTGAGGTTCGCCCTGTTGGCCGAAAGGTTCTCGAGCAGGCCGATCCCAACCGTCGCCAGACCTGCCGGAGTCGCTCTGACCGGCGCCTGTCCTTCCGGAAGGTCAACGAGCAGAACGCTGTCAGGCGCAAGATCCAACGCCGCGATTCGCGCATTGAGGTCGGCTTCGAGTTCTCGCACCAGCACCGCCCGCTGCTCGAGGCTGGCACTGGCCAGGCGGAGATTGAGCTGCGTCCCTGTTGGATCGTCCGCCGGATCGTCCGCTCGACGCACCAGCGCCCGTTGGATGTCTTCCGGCATCTTGTCCACCGACGCCTTCACGTCCGCTGACGTCGGCGGAAGCGGGGTCGCGCCGTCGATCATGATGATCTTGCCCATGGTGTTGACCAAGCTCGATGTCGACACGACCTCGTCGCGGCTCTCAGCATCCAGCGTGAAGTTCCACACCAGATCGATCACATCCTGGTCATAGATGTTGTTGGCGGCGACGAGGACGCCGAGCGTCGAGGAGAAGCCGGTCTCGTCCTCGAGCATGACGATGTCCTTGACGACCTGGCTACTTTGATCGACCCACTTGATCGGGTCGGACTCGATCTTGGCGCGATCCTCGACGAGCACACCGCCGATGAACAACAGCGCCGACACGATGAGAAGTGGGAGGCCCCAACTCGTCGGCAGGGATCCAAGCTTCACGACGATCTTCTCGACGCGACTCTCCTTTCGGACCTCGGTCCGCTTCCTGTACTCGCGGATTCCGAGCGCGGACGCTGGAACGACGATGCCGACGACCACCAGCACCACGATGCCAATCGCCAACAGGACACCGAAGTCGCGAATCATCGGCACCTTGGAGATACGCAGCGCAATGAACGCCACCACGGCAGTGAACGCAGCAGCGAACAACGGTGGCGAAAGATTGGCAAGCGTCTCCGCGATCGGGTGGGCCTCTTTGTCGAGCACCACCTCCTCCTCGATGCGGTTGTGGATCTGGATCGCGAAGTCGATGCCCATGCCGATCAGGATCGGAAGACCCGAGATCGTGACGAGCGACAAGCTGATGCCGATCAACCCGAGGATCGAGAACGCCCAGAGCACACCGATGACGACTGCGAGGAGGGGCAACAGCCGCCACCTCACCCGGAACATGACGAGCAACACGACCGCCATCAGCACCAACGCGGCAGCACCGAGGCTGAGCATCCCGCCCTGGAGATAGTCGTTGAGGTCGGCGAGGTAGACCGGCGCGCCGGTGACGGTCAGGTCGAATCCCTCGAAGGTGGCGTCATCCAAGATGTCGATGACCTGCTTCGTTCCCACCGTCTGGACGTCGAGGTCGGCGTTGCCCTCCAGGATGACGCCACCGACTGCGACACCGTTGACGAGGCCTCCCTCGACATTCGGGAAGGTCGAAGCGAGCGACCGGCGGATCCTGCGCTCGGCGTCGGGTGGTGGGACGACGGCGCCATCCACGACGGTGAATCCCCCGTTGTCATAGATGAGCAGGTCGTTGTACGCCGGGGTCCCGATGACGCGTTGGTCCTCGGGAATCTCGCCGAGCCGAGCGAGGGACGTTGTGATGTCGGCCTGACGTGCTTCGGCGCCGGCCTCGTCTCGGGACGCTGCCGAAAGCAACGCCGACGAGCCGACAGAGTTGACGCCACCGGAGATCAGGTTGGCGCTGAAGGTGAGCGACGTCAGCGGAGTGATGACGGCGTTGGCTCCCTCGACGTTGTGGAGTTCCTCGGTGATCCGTGTCAGCTCTTCGAGGTTCGAGCCCTCGTAGAGCTCACTGACATCGGACCCGTCAGTCGACGTGAACAACAGGATCACCGTTTCGCCACCGAAGTCGTCCTGGAACGCAACATTGTCGATCGCGATCTGAGAGTCAGGGTTGAGGTAGCTGTCCTGGCCCGTGGCGAAATCGATGTTGCGCGCGCCGAAACCGAGCAGCACGGTGATCACAACGACCGTCGCCGCGACGATCTTCCAATACTGTCCGAGCGCGACGCCGAGCCAGCGCCAGAACGATTCCATCCGCATGTTGTCTCCCCCTCAGGTTCGGAGGCGATCGTAGACCCAAGCAAGGGTTGGCGAGCCAACTTCGTCGGCTCGTGCCACACTGCGACGGTGGACGGCGCCGTCGAGAACGCACATGCGTTGTCGTCGATCGTCGGTTCCGAACATGTCCTCACGGACGCGGACCAGCGCGCCGGCTACGAGACCGACTGGACCGGGCGCTACCGCGGCCGATGCTCGGCGGTCGTTCGACCCGGCACGACTGCCGAGGTGGTGGCCGTACTGCGTTACTGCAACGACCACGCCGTGGCCGTCGTTGCTCAGGCGGGCAACACAGGACTGGTCGGTGCGAGCGTGCCTCGGGCTGCGAGCAACCGAACGAGCATCGTGCTGTCGATGCGTCGACTCGACACGATTACCGGCGTCGACGCCTCGTCGCTGCAGGTCACCACCGGAGCGGGCGTCACGATCGCCGACTGGAAGCGAGCAGCCAGGGCCAACGGCCTCGACACTCCGATCGATTTCGCTTCGCGCGACTCGGCGACGGTTGGCGGGGCGATCGCCACGAACGCCGGCGGTTCGAGGGTGGTGCGCTTCGGAACCATGCGCCAGCAGTTGGTGGGTGTCGAAGCCGTACTCGCCGACGGCACGGTGGTCGGGTCGTTGGCCGGTCTCCCGAAGGAGACTGTCGGGCTCCACTGGCCATCGTTGCTCGCCGGCTCGGAAGGCACGCTGGCGGTGATCACCGCGGCACGCCTGCGACTCGTCCCCCACTTCCAGTACGTCACCACGATGCTTGCCGGCGTCGATTCAATCGAAGCGGCGGTGGCGATGCTGGCGGTCCTGCGGCGTGGACTCGGTTCACTCGACTCGGTCGAGATCATGTTTCCCGAGGCAATCGAACTGGTTTCGGCGCACCTCGGCGTCGGCGCACCCGTCGCCATCCCCGCCGGCGGTGCCAGTTTGCTCATCGAATGCGCCGACCACGTCGACCCCACAGCCGACCTCCAAGCCGTGCTCGACACTGTCGGGGGCATCGCTGCCACAGCGGTCGCCACCGGCGGACCACAGCGCCACCAACTGCTCGCCTTCCGCGACCGGATCACCGAGGCGATCGCTGCCGCAGCGACCACATCCGGCACCCCGACCTACAAGCTCGACGTGGCGGTGCCGGTCGCTTCGGTCGATCGGGTGATCGAGGTTGCGCAGGGTGCGGCGCAGCGTCAGCAGGCCCGGCTGATCCCGTTCGGACACCTCGCCGAAGGGAACCTGCACCTCAATTTTCTCGATGCCACCGATCCGGACGACATCGCCGACACGGTCCTGCCGGCGGTGGCGAGCCTCGGCGGCACGATCTCGGCTGAGCACGGTGTGGGGATCGCCAAGACCGCATGGATGCACCTGGTGCGCAGCGCCGGCGACCTCGCTGCACAGCGGTCGATCAAAGAGGCGCTCGATCCACGAGGCATCCTGAACCCTGGTGTGCTCGATTCGTCGATCGGACGGCTCGGCGCCGTTCAGGTGCCGTAGCCGAAGCCGAGATCGGGGGCGATCAGCAACGGCCGATAGTCGATGTCGTGATCAGCGGCCATCGCCGCACAGGTGCCGCCGCGGTCGACGATCACCGTCATCCAGACGGGCACCGCACCGAACGCGGCGATCTGCTCGGCCGCTTCGATCAACGACGTGCCACGGGTGGTGGTGTCCTCGGTGACGAGCACCCGGTCACCCGGCCTGAGTGCGCCGGCGATCCGGCCGGTGATTCCACCTTGCTTGGCCTCCTTGCGAACGCTGAAGCTGCGCATGTGGTGGCCGCGAGTGGCCGCAACTGCGGCGACGCCATATGCGACGGGATCCCCGCCCATGGTGAGACCACCGATGGCGTCGATCTGGTCGAGGACGTCGCCGAACACCTCGAACACAGCCTCGGCGACGGCGACGATTCCGTCCGGCAGGCACGCCGTCTGTTTGGTGTCGAGGAACCAGCTGCTGGTGGCGCCGGACTTGAGCGTGAACTCACCGTGCTTCACCGAGTGTTCCACCACGTGCGCCCGTAGAACCTCCAGCGCAGGAGACAACGAAGCGGGCGTCGAGGCGGCGTTCATCGATCGGGACCGTAGCGGAACCCTCGAACGCAGCAGACGGTGTGGCGTTCCAGTCGGAGGGGAGTCGGTGCGTGAGTCGGTCGATCACTCGCGGTCGCGGGCATCGCGTACCAGCACTTCTTGGGCGACGGTGGCGACGTGGGTGCCGTCAGCCGCGAAGACGTGGCCGATCGAGAGGCCGCGCCCGCCGACGTAGTGATGACACGAGAAGTCGTAGAGATGCCACCTGTCGGCGCGCAGCGATCGGTGGAACCAGATCGTGTGGTCGAGGCTGGCGCAGAACAGGCGGTCTCGCGCCTCGGGATCGTCGGCGACCGGATGAGCTCGGATGACCGAATCGGTGGGCATGTCGTCGGAGAGGTAGGCGAGCCAGCATCGATGCAGCAGCTGTGCGCTGGCGTCGTCCGGGTCTCCGAGATCGTCGGTGACGCGCATCCAGGCCACGGCACGACCCGTTCCATCACGGGACCCACCGGTCACCTGCCCAGGTGGCACCTTCGCACGATCGAAGGTGGGCGTCCAGGAATCCTCGGCCAACTCCTCGGCCTCGGGGACGTTCGGCATCGTCACCGACTGGAACGCTGCGGCGCGCTCCGGGCGTTGAAAGGAGCTCTCCGCATTGAGAATTGCGCCTATTGCCTGGCGGGCCACCACCCGGCGCGTCGCGAAACTGCGCCCATTGCGAATTCGGTCGACTTCGTAGCGCACCGGCTCGGCATCATCGCCACGACGGATGAAATAGGCACGAATCGAGTGCGGTTCCAGCTCGGGATCAACAGATATCGCGGCCGCACGCAATGCTTGGGCGACGATCTGTCCACCGTACAAACCTCCCCACGGATACCGAGGACCGTCACCGACGTGTACATCGGTTCCGTGAGATGACAGCTCGAACATCGAATTCAAGGGTATTGCATCTGCGCCAATTCTCCATAAGATCACGTGAATGGTAGGCAAAAGAGGACCCAGAACACCGATGTCCGACGAGCACAAGGCAGCACTTGCCAAAGGCCGAATGGAGGGCCGGGTCGTTCGCGACTACCTCGAAGGCCTGCGAGCCACGAAACCCAAGCGGGGCCGCAAGCGCACGCCCGACACGATTCGAAAGCGGCTGGAGGCCGTCGACGTGGAACTTGCGAGCGCCGGTCCCCTCGACGAACTCCTCCTCGTGCAAGAGCGCAGCGACCTCGAAGCCGAACTCGCTTCGAAATCACAGGCGGTCGACATGAATGCACTCGAAGCAGAGTTCGTCAAGGTGGCGAAGAGTTACTCGGACAGCAAGTCGATCTCGTATGCGTCGTGGCGCCAGGTCGGCGTCCCTGCGAGCGCCCTCAAGCGCGCCGGAATCAGCCGCGCAACCTGACTGTTCGAGATGTGCCAGGGGACTCGGCGTATGCGGCCCCGAGCACATCTCGAACAGCTACACCTCGATGGCGTCGAGTTGATCGAGCACGTGATCGAGGTTGCGCAACGATCGTCGCAGGTCGAATGCATCGTCGAGCACCGCGTTGTCGACCTCGTCGTCGGCTTCGAGCAACGATCGGAAATCGACACCGTCATCCCACGCCTGCATCGCGTTGCGCTGAACGATCCGATAGGCGTCGTCGCGAGTGGCGCCGGCTTGCACCAGCGCCAACAGCACCGGCTGGCTGAACACCAAACCGAAGCTGGCATCGAGGTTCGCCTGCATCCGTTCGGGGAAGATCAACAGGCCGTCGAGCAGCCGACGAAGCCGACGCATCACGTAGAACGCCAGCTGTGACGAGTCGGGAAGGATGACACGCTCGACGGACGAGTGCGAGATGTCACGCTCGTGCCACAGCGCCACGTCCTGCATCCCGGCCGACAGGTTGCCGCGCAGCACCCTCGCGAGGCCCGAGATCGTCTCGGCTGAGATCGGGTTGCGTTTGTGGGGCATCGCCGATGACCCCTTCTGACCGGGCTTGAAACCCTCCTGCACCTCGCGCACCTCGGTGCGCTGCAGGTGCCGCAACTCGACCGCCATCAGTTCGCACGTGGCACCTATGGAGGCGCACGCGTAGAGGAACTCGGCGTGACGGTCGCGGGCGATCACCTGTGTGGCCGGCACCGGCCGGAGCCCGAGGGCCTCACCGACGTGACGCTCGACCTCGGGCGGAATGTTCGAGTACGTGCCCACCGCGCCGCTCAGCTTCATCACCGCGACGTTCTTCCGCGCGGCACACAGGCGGGTCCGATCACGATCGACCTGCATCGCCCACAGTGCGACCTTGGCCCCGAAGGTGGTCGGCTCGGCGTGGATCCCATGGGTGCGACCGATCATCACCGTGTCGCGGTGCTCACGGGCGATACGCACCAGCGTGGCGAGGAGTTCGCTCGATGCGTCGATCAACAGGTCGGCGGCGTCGCGCAACGCCCAGCACAGCGCCGTGTCGACCACGTCGGACGACGTGAGTCCGTAATGGATCCACGACGAGGCCGGTGGCCCGATCGCCTCCTGCACGACGTCGACGAATGCGGCGACGTCGTGATCGGTGATCGCCTCGCGGTCGAGTACCTCCTGCACGAACGCGTCATCCGTGATCGGGGCGCGTGCACGGCAGGTCACCGCGGCGTCGGCGGGAACGAGACCCAGCGCCGCGTGCCCCTCGGTTGCGAGCAGCTCGACCTCGAGCCACCGCCCGAAGCGAACCGTGTCGCTCCACACCGCGTCCATCTCGGGCGTGGAGTAGCGCGGGATCATGACGCCCAGACGAGGTAATCGTCACGTTCGGCGCCGACGCCGACGACCTTCACCGGAATTCCGACCTGCTCCTCGACGATTTCGATGAACCGCTTCGCCTCGGGCGGCAGCTGTCCGGGTTCGCGCTTGTCGCTCAGGACGCTGCCCCAACCAGGCACGGTCTCGTAGACGGGCTCGACGTCGGCGATCAGCTCCGAGCGGTCGGGGTAGTGCTCGAGCAGCTTGCCATCGAGGCGGTAGCCGGTGCAGATCTTGATCGTCTCGAAACCGTCGAGGATGTCGAGTTTGGTGAGCGCCAGTTCGGTGAGGCTGTTCAAGCGCACCGCCTGGCGAAGCATCACGCAGTCGAGCCATCCGGCGCGACGACGACGGCCGGTGACCGTGCCGTACTCCTTGCCGACGTCCACGAGCGTGTCGCCATCGGCGTCGAACAGTTCGGTCGGGAACGGGCCGGCACCGACGCGGGTGGTGTACGCCTTCGTGATCCCGACGATGCGGTCGATGTCACGCGGCCCCAACCCGGTGCCGACGCATGCGCCACCGGCGGTTGGGTTCGACGATGTGACGTACGGATAGGTGCCGTGATCGAGGTCGAGGAATGTGGCTTGGGCCCCTTCGAGCAGGACGTGGGCACCCGATGCGAGCGCTCCGTGGAGCAGTCCGACCGTGTCGCTGACGAACGGGGCGACACGGGCTCCGAGCTCGCTGAAGTGCTCGACGATCTCGTCGACGTCGAGCGGGTCGCCGCCGGCCTGCTCGATGAGCGTGTTCTCGGCGACGGCCCGCTCACGAACCAGTCGTGCGAACCGGTCGGCATCGAGCACGTCGCCGACGCGGATGCCGACGCGTCGCGACTTGTCGGCATAGGCCGGACCGATGCCCTTGAGGGTGGTGCCGATCTTGTCGTCGCCGCGCATCGCCTCGGCGATCGCGTCGTGGGCCTGATGCCACGGGAAGATCAGGTGTGCGCGACTCGACACCTTCAACTCGGCGCACGAATGCCCGCGAGCTTCGAGCATGTCGACCTCGGCGAACAGCGTGGGCAGATCGACGACGACACCGTTCGCGATCACCGGGATCACGTGGTCGTAGAGGATGCCGGAGGGCACCAACTGCAGTGCGTAGCGCTCGCCGTCGACGACCACGGTGTGTCCGGCGTTGTGGCCGCCCTGGTAGCGCACCACGTAGGTGTGCTCTTTCGACAGCAGGTCGATGACCTTGGCTTTGCCCTCATCGCCCCATTGGGCTCCGACGACGACGGTGACGGGCATGCACGCTCCCCTGGATGGTGGTTGGAACGTGTGGAGATCCTAGTGGCGCCGGCTCGTCCGGACAGCGCCGGTGGCACCGCCATCTCGCCGCCATCTCGCCGTTAGCGTTGGCGTGATGCGCAGACAGGTCTGGAACGACATGAACGTCGAGGCCCGAGACGCCTTGATGCGCCGCGGGATCGACGACATCTTCGACCCGGTGCTGCGCCAATCGATCGGCGAGTTGATCGATGACGTTCGCGAGCGCGGCGACGCTGCGGTCTGCGATGCACTCGCCCGATTCGACGGGATCGACGTGTCGCCGGACGGCCTCCGGGTGAGTGCCGACGAGTTCGAGCGCGCATCGGTTTCACCCGAGGTCGACGCAGCCATCGACGACGCGATCTCACACCTGCGAGCCTTCAACGAGGCCCAGATGGAGCAAGCCCACGACTGGTCGATCGAGAGCGAGCCGGGGCTGACCGTCGGCGAGAAGATCACACCGATCACCTCCGCCGGGCTCTTCACACCGTCGGGCAAGGCGAGCTATCCCAGCGTCGCCTATCAACTCGCCGTTCCTGCGGTGGTCGCCGGCGTCCCATCGATCTCATTGGTGGTCCCGCCGATCCCCGGGGGCAACGGCGAGGTCGATCCGGCTGTCCTCGTGGTGTGCCGCAAGCTCGGGATCGCCGACGTGTTCCGGGTGAACGGCCCCGCCGGCATTGCGGCGCTGGGTTTCGGGACCCAGACGATCCCACGGGTTCGCAAGATCGTCGGTCCAGGATCGCCGGCGGTCACCATTGCACAGGTGGAGATGCAACGTCACGGGGTGGTCACGATGATGCTGCTCGGACCGACGGAAAGTCTCGTGATCGCCGACGCCTCCGCCGACCCCGCCCTCCTCGCCGCCGACCTGTTGATCGAGGCCGAGCACGGCACCGACAGCACCGTCGTGCTGCTCACCGACTCCACTGCGCTCGCCGATGCCGTCGACGGCGAACTCGAACGACAGCTGTCGGGGCTGAACGAGGTCCGCGCCGCTGCGGCTCGTGCGTCGCTCGGACCGAACGGCGGGTGCGTGCTCGTCGACTCCCTCGACATCGCCGTTGGCATTGCCAACGAGTTCGCTCCGGAACACTTGCAGGTCGCAGTCGCCGACACATCCGTCGACGAGATCGTCGACGGTTTGATCAACGCCGGTGAGATCCTGATCGGCCAGCACACGCCGTTCAGCGCGGCCAACTTCGTGGTCGGCTGCCCGGCATCGCTGCCGACCTCGGGCTTCGCGCACGTGTCGTCGGGAATCACCGCCGACACGTTCCTCAAGCGCACGGCGATCGCTCGCTCCGACGCAACCGCGCTCGCACGGATGACGCCGTCGGTGCTCGCCCTCGCAGACCACGAAGGCTTCCCGGCGCACGGCGACGCCCTCCGACTCCGTCAGCGGTGAGTTTGGGCGCGAACAGGTCGCGCCCAAACTCATCGCTCGCTCGCCTTGCTGCGGCACGTCGCTGGTAGTTGTCGTCGCGAGCAGATGCAACCTTCAAGTCGAGATGGTCGAGTGCCGATGGTCGGGTGATGGAAAAGACGTTCCGCGCGCCCGGCGACACCGCCGTCCTCGGCACCCGCACTGCCGTGCTGCTCGTCGAGGACGACGAACGGATCAGCGAGCCGCTCGTCCGTGTGCTGCGCTCGGAGGGCTTCGACGTCAACCACGTCGCCGCGGGCAACTCGGCGATCGAGGCGGTGTCCGCCGCCCGACCCGATCTCGTGTTGCTCGATCTGACACTCCCCGACATCGACGGCCTCGACGTGTGCCGCAAGATCCGTACGAATCACCCGGACCTGCCGATCATCATGTTGACGGCTCGTGCAGAGGAGATGGACGTGATCGTCGGGCTCAACGCCGGTGCCGACGACTACGTCGCGAAGCCGTTCCGCCTCGCTGAACTCGTCGCGCGCATCCACGCACGGCTGCGGATCATCGAACGTTCCCGGTCAGCGACTTCCAGTGGTCGCCTGATCGGCGCCGGCATCGAACTCGATACGGACGCACGCCGCTGTTTCATCACCGATCGCGACGACGCACGCACGGAGATCGAGTTGACCACGAAGGAATTCGACCTCCTCGAACTGTTGATGCGCGAGCCCGGTGTGACCCTGAAACGTGAGCAGATCATGAGCGACGTGTGGGACGAGAACTGGTGGGGATCCACTCGCACCCTCGACACCCACACCTCAACACTGCGCCGCAAGATCCACGACGACACCGACCCGCCGTCGAAGATCGTGACCGTGCGCGGCGTGGGTTTCCGTTTCGACCCGAGCGCCGAATCCACCACTCCGTCGACTCGGAGCTGATCGGCGTGCGCCGCCGGCTCGTGCTGTCGACGATCTCGGTGGTGGTCGTGGTGATCGTGGTCCTGATCATCCCGGTCCTCCTCATCGTCCGCGATGCTGAAGGAGGCGACCTCCCCGGCAGCGTCGTGTCACGACTGGCAGTGATCGCACTGGCCGCGATCGGCGCAGCGGCACTCCTCGCTGGGGTCCAGGCTCGCCAGTTGGCTCGACCGCTCGAACGGCTCGCCCGAAGTGCCTCGCGCGTCGGGAACGGCGACTTCAGCGCCGCGGCGCCACCCCCTTCGGGCATCGAGGAGATCGACGCGATCGCCCGGTCACTCCGACTGAGCGCAAACCGGGTCGATCGCATGCTCGAGTCGGAACGCGGCTTCACCGCCGACGCGACGCATCAGCTGCGTACCGGCTTGACCGGCATTGCGATGCGCTTGGAGCTGCTGGAACGATCCGATGACTCCGCCGTTGCCGCCGAGGCCGCTGCTGCGCTGGTGCAGACGCACGAGCTGAACACCACACTCGACGAGCTGCTCACCGTTGCCCGCACTGGCAGTACGAAGGAGCGCACCGAGCTGCACCTCACGACGTTGGTCGATCATCAGGTCGCCGACTGGCAGCAGCGCTTCGCGGAGAAGCGACGACAAGTGGTGGTGACGACCGGGAGCACCCAGCACGTGTTGGCTACACCCGGTCTGGTCGGTCAAGTGCTCAACGTGCTGCTCGAGAACTCGCTGCGGCACGGGCGCGGCACGGTCGCCATCCTCGTGCAGGACGCCAGCGTGACGATCGAGGACGAGGGGTCCGGGATCACCGACGATCGTGCTGCGACGTTGTTCGACCGCCCTGGCGACCATCAGGCCGCGCACGGCAGGGGTCTCGCGCTTGCGCGACGACTGGCCGAATCCGACGGCGGTCGACTCGACCTCGTGCAGCCCCGCCCCCCGATCTTCCGCCTCACCCTCGTTCCCGTCTCGATTGGGGTCAGACCCCAATCGAGATTGTCAGGTGGCGGTGACTCGGAGGCCCTCGTCGGCTGACCCGGCTCCGACGTGGATCGTGCCACCGTCTGCGACGTCGCCGCCGAGGATCAGGAGCGATGCCTTGTCGCCGATCTCACGTTGGATCACCCGCTTCAGCGGACGGGCGCCGAACGCTGGGTCGAAGCCGTCACGGGCGAGCTGCGCCATCGCATCCTCGTCGATGTCCAGCACGATGCGTCGATCGGCGAGGCGCTTGACCAGCGTGGCGAGCTGGATCCGCACGATGCGTTCCAGGTCGGCCTCGGTGAGCGAACGGAACCGGATGATGTCGTCGACCCGGTTGATGAACTCGGGCTTGAAGAACGCACTCGGATCTCCGGGAAGGTTCGACGTCATGATCAACACCACGTTCGTGAAATCGACGGTGCGTCCCTGGCCGTCGGTGAGGCGGCCGTCGTCGAGCAGCTGCAACAGCACGTTGAAGACGTCGGGATGGGCCTTCTCGATCTCGTCGAGCAGCACCACCGAATAGGGGCGGCGGCGAACTGCCTCGGTGAGTTGACCGCCCTCGTCGTAGCCGACGTAACCCGGAGGGGCACCGATCAGGCGCGACACGGAGAACTTCTCCATGTACTCACCCATGTCGATGCGCACCATCGACTTCTCGTCGTCGAACAGATACGCCGCAAGTGCCCGTGCGAGTTCGGTCTTTCCGACACCGGTGGGCCCGAGGAACATGAACGAACCGATCGGCCGATTCGGGTCGGACAACCCGGCCCGACTGCGACGAATGGCGTTTGCGACGGCGACGACTGCGTCGTCCTGGCCGATCACGCGCTCGTGGAGCAGGGCTTCGAGGTGGACGAGCTTCGAGGTCTCGGACTCCAGCAACTTGCGCAGCGGGATGCCGGTGGAACGGGCAACGACCTCGGCGATGTCCTCGGCGTCGACCTCCTCCTTCAACATCGCGCCGCCGCTCTGGATCGAAGCGAGGTGAGCGGTGGCTTCCTCGATGCGGCGTTCGAGTTCGGGGATCCGGCCGTACCGGATCTCGGCGGCAGCGGCAAGATCGGTCTCACGATCGACCTGCGATCGCAGGCTCTCGAGCTCTTCCTTGAGCGAGCGGATCGCGTCGATCGCCTGCTTCTCACGTTCCCACACCTGCTTCATCTCGCCGAGTTGCACGTTCAGTTCCGCGAGTTCGGTGTGCAGCGCGTCGAGGCGATCCCGCGACGCGCTGTCGGTCTCTTTCTCCAACGCGAGCTGCTCGATCTCCAACTGGAAGATGCGGCGCTGCACCACGTCGATCTCCGTCGGCAGCGAGTCGATCTCGATACGCAACTTCGAGGCGGCCTCGTCCATGAGGTCGATGGCCTTGTCGGGCAGGAACCGGCTGGTGATGTAGCGGTCGGACAGCACTGCCGCGCTGACGAGCGCCGAGTCCTGGATGCGGACACCGTGGTGCACCTCGTAGCGCTCCTTGAGGCCGCGCAGGATGCCGATCGTGTCCTCGACCGACGGCTCGCCGACGTACACCTGCTGGAAGCGGCGTTCGAGGGCGGGGTCCTTCTCGACGTGCTTGCGGTACTCGTCGAGCGTGGTCGCGCCGATCATGCGCAGCTCACCGCGCGCCAGCATCGGCTTGATCATGTTCCCGGCGTCCATGGCACCCTCGGCGCCGCCAGCGCCGACGATCGTGTGGAGCTCGTCGACGAACGTGATGATCTCGCCGTCGGCGTCGGTGATCTCCTTGAGCACGGCCTTCAGACGTTCCTCGAACTCGCCGCGATACTTCGCCCCGGCGAGCATGGAGGCGATGTCGAGCGAGATCAGCCGCTTGCCCTTGAGACCTTCGGGGACGTCGCCGTCGGCGATGCGAGAGGCGAGCCCTTCGACGATGGCGGTCTTGCCGACACCCGGCTCACCGATCAGGACCGGGTTGTTCTTGCTGCGTCGCGACAGCACCTGGATGCATCGACGGATCTCTTCGTCGCGTCCGATCACCGGATCGATCTTGCCGCTCTCGGCCAGTGCCGTGAGGTCCTGGCCGTACTTCTCGAGCGCTGCGAACTTCTCCTCGGGGGTCTGGTCGGTCACGCGATGCGAGCCGCGTACGTCTTTCAACGCTCCGAGGAGCTCTTCGGAGCCGACGTCGAGGCGGGCGTTCATCGCCAGCAGGAGGTGATCGACCGACAAGAAGTCGTCGCGCAGGTCCTTGCGGTACGCCTCGGCGTTGTCGACGACGTTGTTGAGTTCCCTGCTCATGCGCGGCTCGGCACCGCCGTACGCTTTGGGGAGCTTCTGGATCGCCTCGTCGGCACGGTTGCGCACCATCAGTGGCGCCTGGCCGAGCTTGGCCAGCACCGCCGGCACGATCGTGCCCTCCTGGCGCATCATTGCGCCCAGCACGTGGTCGGGGGTGAGTTCCGGATTGGAGAGTTCCTTGGCCTGATCGATGGCCGCCGAGAATGCCTCCTGGGTCTTCAGGGTCCACTTCTTCGGATCGATGGCCATGTTCTTGCTCCCTCCGACGCACGTCGGCATCTCGCCGCTACTCAATAATGCTGAGCGTTAGTGTATCAACTTCTGGAGTGATTCCTCCGAAGCCGCTGGATCAAGGCGTCTGCGCTCTCGACGACGTCCTTGTAGGTCTTCACGTCGCCTGGCAGCGCCGCAACCGACGCCGCCAGCCGGGCCGCCACGCGGATGTCCTCTGCGACTGCCGGGATCGGCGACACGTAGGTACGGATCGTGAACAGCACACAGTTGGTGACCGGGAAGCGGCGAAGGGTCTCGCGCTCGACTCGCAGGAAGTGTTCGTCCGGACTCGGGGCCAGCGGTCTGTCAGCGGCGGTGCCATCGACCGGCGTGAACCAGTCGGGCGTATCGAGGATGCCCCAGCCGAGGCGCCAGAAGCTGCGCTGAGGTGTGAGACGATCGAAGAAACTGTCGATCGGCGCTTCGAGTTGTTCGTTCAGCTTCGCGACCGGGGCATGCACGCCGGCCATCGACAACCCGAGCTTGGAGCGCAGGTCCCATCGATTGGGGAAGCACACCGATCCACCGCCACAGACCAGGCGGCCGTCACGTTCGACGAGCAGCACCAGGTCCTCCGGCACCAGGCGGGCGGCGGCGTCGAGCGGATGCAGACTCGGATCCAGTTCGACGTCGCCGTAGCGGTCGGGCCATCGAGTGCGGAGGTGCGAAACGAGTGCCCGTGCGACCTCACTCGACTCGGGCTCGATGTCGTCGAGCACGGCGAACACCGTGTCTCGGTGTTGGGCCATCAGTCGCTGCTTGCCGGCGATCGCCGCCTCGGCGTCGGCGCCGAGTTCGATCCAGTTGGCGAGGTCGAGTGGACGCACCCCGAGCCGCCACCGGAAGTTCGAGTCGTCGCTGGGCGCCGGTCCGTCCATGAACGGCAGATACGGCAGTGTCGCCACGGTCGCCCCGACGGGTTCCATGCTCGAACGCTAACCCCGTTCCACCTCAGGCGATGAGCGAACCGCCCGTATTCGGGCGTCTGGCTCATCGCCCCCACTCTCGCGCCGCGAGCGGTGAGCGAAACGACGGCATCCGGGCGGTTCGCTCATCGCTAGGGGGGTGGGGGAGGCAGGGTCGGGGGGCATGCTGGGAGGATGAACGGCCCGGTTCCCCTTTCGATCCCACTCTCGATTCTCGACCTGGCGATCATCGGACGCGGCGACACGGCGGCCGATGCCTTTGCGAACAGCGTCACGCTCGCACAACGAGCCGAGGCCCGCGGCTACGAGCGGGTCTGGTACGCGGAGCATCACAACATGGCCTCGATCGCCTCATCGGCCACCAGCGTGTTGATCGCCCACGTGGCCGCCCACACCTCCACCATCCGCCTCGGCGCCGGGGGCGTCATGTTGCCGAACCACTCGCCGCTCACCATCGCCGAGCAGTTCGGCACCCTCGCCACATTGCATCCGGGGCGCATCGACCTCGGACTCGGACGAGCGCCGGGGAGCGACCAGAACACCATGCGAGCGATGCGCCGCGACGCACATTCCTCCGACCGGTTCCCCGACGACGTGCTCGAACTGCAGGGCTTCTTGCGAGGCGAGTCCACGATCCCCGGTGTCACTGCCGTTCCCGGAGCCGGCACGAACGTGCCGCTGTACATCCTCGGCTCGTCGCTGTTCGGTGCCCGCCTCGCCGCGATGTTGGGCCTGCCGTTCGCGTTCGCTTCCCACTTCGCCCCGGGCTCGCTGATCGACGCGATCCAGCGGTACCGACGCGAGTTCCGGCCGTCCGAGCAGCTCGCCGAGCCGTACGCGATCGCTGCGGTCAACGTGATCGCCGCCGACTCCGACCACGAGGCGAACGAGCAGTGGACGACCGTACGCCGCTGGCGGATCGCCCGCTTCGTGACACCCGGCCGTGAACTCTCCGACGACGAGGCCGACGCAATCCTCGCCTCACCTCAGGGTCAGCAGATCGCGCAGATGATGCACTACTCCGCTGTCGGCACACCCGAGCACGTCGCTGCGTACCTCGACGAGTTCGCGACCATGTCCGGCGCCGACGAACTCATCACCGCACACGCCTCGCCGACCATCGACCAGCGTCTCCGCTCGGTCGACCTCCTCGCCGACGTCAACGATCCCGTCGCCGTCTGACGCTGAACCCCCCGTTCGAGTTGCATTCCCGGTGAGGCGGGTCACCCGAATCCGCACGCAAACGTGGGTTGGAGCCCACGTGCTGCGGCTCGGCGCTCCGGATCGCCCTCGGCTCTGGCTGGGCGCGACACTGTGTACGTCGTGCGCTCTGCGCCGACATGGTGACGACCGAGGGGGATCTGATGACCGAGCCGGAGATGAACGACAGCACCAACGTCGACGTGGTGATCGTCGGGGCCGGATTCGCCGGCATGTACCAACTGGTCCGTGCCCGTCGAGCGGGCCTGCGCGCCGTGGTGCTCGAGACGGCCGACGACGTGGGAGGCACCTGGTACTGGAACCGCTATCCCGGCGCACGTTGCGACATCCTCACCGTCGACTACTCCTACAGCTGGGACCCCGAACTCCAGCAGGAGTGGATCTGGTCAGAGCGCTACGCCACCCAGCCCGAGATCCTCAGCTACGCCCAGTTCGTCGCTGACAAGCACGACCTGCGTCGCGACATCAGGTTCAGCACGAAGGTCACGTCCGCCAGTTGGGACGACGCCGCGAGTCGGTGGACCGTCCGCACCGACACGGGCGCCGACGTGACCGCCCGGTTCTATGTGATGGCGACCGGCTGCCTGTCGATGCCGAAGGTGCCCGACATCGAAGGCACCGACCGGTATGCGGGCGAGGTGTACTTCACCAACAGCTGGCCCCACGACGGCGTCGACTTCACCGGCAAGCGGGTCGCGGTCATCGGTACCGGGTCGTCAGCCGTCCAGTCGATCCCGTTGATCGCCGCGCAAGCCGAGCAGCTCACCGTGTTCCAGCGCACTCCGAACTTCTCGATCCCGGCCCGCAATGGCCCCACCTCCGACGAGCGCATGGCGGCATTTCGCGCGAATCCCGATGCCTATCGGGCAGAGGCGCGTCTCTCGGCCGCCGGCGTGCCTCGCGAGACCCCGCTGGAGGGCGCGCTCATGGTGTCCGATGAAGAACGCATGGCGCGCTACGAAGCGATGTGGGAGGCAGGTGAACTCCTTGGCGTCACTGGCACGTTCAACGACACGCTCGCCAACGCCGAGTCGAACGACACCCTTCGGGCGTTCATCCACGACAAGATCCGCAGCACCGTCGACGACCCTGAGGTGGCCGAGTCACTCTGTCCGACCAACCACTACGTGGGCACCAAACGAGCCTGTCTCGACACCAACTACTACGAGACCTACAACTTGCCTCACGTCCGATTGGTCGACCTCCGCACGAATCCGATCTCGACCATCACCGAGACAGGTCTCGACACGTCGAACCAGGGCGGCGATGAGTCGTTCGAGTTCGACGCGATCGTGTTCGCCACCGGGTTCGACGCGATGACCGGTGCGATCGTGAGTGTCGACATCACCGGACGCAACGGCGTCACGTTGAAGGACAAGTGGGTGGACGGGCCGGTCACCTACCTGGGGCTGATGACCTCGGGCTTCCCCAACCTGTACATGATCACCGGCCCGGGCAGCCCGTCGGTCCTGTCGAACATGATGGTGTCGATCGAGCAGCACGTCGACTGGATCGCCGATGCGATGATCCACCTCCGCGACCACGACCTCGATTCGATCGAGCCGACCGAACTCGCCGAGACCAAGTGGGTGGAGCACAGCAATGCGTTCGCCGACCTCACCCTGATGCCCACTGCGAACTCGTGGTACATGGGTGTCAACGTGCCCGGTAAGCCGCAGGTGTTCCTGCCGTATGCCGGCGGCGTCGGCCGGTACCGGGCGGCGTGCGACGAGGCTGTGGCTCGCGGCTACCTCGGCTTCGCACTGGACGGGCCGGCGGGCTGCACCATCAACGACGGAATCCTGCGGCCGCTCGCCCCTGACGTCCAGGTGATGCTCGAAATGATCGCAGAGATGGGGCTCCCACCGCTCGAGACGATGGGCGTCGACGGTGCGCGTGCGTTCATGGAGGCGTCTGGAGCCGCGATGCCGCCGGGACCCGAGGTGGGAGAGATCGCCGACGGCACGCTCCCGAGCGCCGATGGCACGCCGATCGGGTACCGCCTCTATCGCCCGGCGACCGACGGTCCACACCCGATCGTCGCCTACTACCACGGCGGCGGGTGGGTGTTGGGGAGCGCCACCTCCGACGACCCGCTGTGTCGATATCTGTGCGTCAACTCGGACTCGATCATCGTGTCGGTCAATTACCGCCACGCTCCCGAAGCACGGTTCCCTACGGCTGCCGACGACGGCCTCGCCGCGGCGAACTGGATCGCCGACCACGCCGACGAACTCGGCGGCGTACCCGGCCAGCTGGCCGTGGCGGGCTGGAGCGCCGGCGCGAATGTCGCAGCGGTCACCGCACAGCAGGCGAAGATCGCCGGGGCTCCGACGATCTCCGGCCAAGTGCTGCTGAATCCGGTCACCGACGGCATCACCGAGCGTGCGTCGCACACCGACAACGCCGACGGCTACGCACTCACGATGGCCGTGATGAACTGGTTCTGGGATCAGTACTGCGATCCGGCCGACCGCTCGAACCCGAAGGCATCACCACTGCTCACCGACGACCTGTCGGGTCTCCCGCCGGCGTTGGTGATCACCTGCGAGTTCGACCCGCTGCGTGACGAGGGCGACGCCTACGCCGAGGCGCTCGCCGCTGCGGGCGTGGCCGTGCAACACCTCCAGTGCCCAGGCCAGACCCATACGGCGATCCCGGCCGTCGACGCCATGGTGACCTCGGAGTACGCGCGGGCGGCAATGGCCGACGCACTGCGTCAGTTCGCGGGTGTGAGCGTCAACGCCTGAGCGGTGTTGTTGGGGTTGTGGGAGGGGGGGGGGGGGGGGCCGGCGCCCGCCCCAAGAAGCACAAAACGTTGGAGCCCCCC
>JANPKU010000179.1:0-2104 GCA_031426215.1 Actinomycetes bacterium | reverse complement strand
AACCTCGGGCGAAGCTTCATCGCCAACTCGGTCGCCTCGACGATCGTGGCGTCCTTGCTCATCGCGCGCAGCGATCGCATCGTCCGCCTGATCGGCTTGTTCCTCGCCTTGGCGACGCTTGCGAGCTTCGCGCTCACCCGATGGACAGACGTGCTGTTCGGGTTCACCGAGAAGGGACTCGAGCCGTCACCGCAGGCGGCGATCGCCCTCGTCGCAGAGATCCTCGCCGTCGCCCTGCTCTCGACCACGTTCGTACGCAACGATGATCACCCAACCGAAGAGCGAAGGCTCCCCGCCGCAGTGGCGATAGCCGTGATGAGCGTCGTGGTGGTCGTGGCCGGTGCGGTGTGGGCGCGCGACTACGGCACAACCGACCCGGAGCCCGTGCTGGCGACTTCTGCAACGACGGTTCCAGTCGAGGAACCGGTGGCGTCGGAAACCTCGGTGATGAACACCCCCGCTGCACCTCCGAGTACGTCCGCGACGACCCTGGCTTCCACCGCAGAAGGCCCGGTGACATCACCCCCGACGACCGCAGCGGCCCCCGCGAGCACGACGACAACCGCCGGTGCACCGCTGCCGGTGGGTCGCGTTGTGACCATCTCCGATTTTGCGTTCGAGCCGGAGTCTGTGAGCACGTCCGTCGGAGCCACCGTCACCTGGACAAACGCTGACATGTTCGACCACAGCATCGTTGCTGAAGACGAGTCGTTCCAGAGCGAATCGCTGGGCGAGGACGACTCGTTCGCCCACACATTCGATGTCGCTGGGGAGTACTCCTACATCTGTGGCATCCACCCGTACATGACCGGCAGCATCACCGTCGCTGGATGACCCGACAACAAATCTTCGGATTGGCCTGCCGAATTGTCATCCAGCGTGGCTTCGGCTGCGAACTTCTATCAAGCACAGCGGCGTAGCCGCCGAGTCCACCACGGAGGCATCATGACCATGTTGGGTAGACGAGGTAGGTCGCTCGACCAACGCGCGTTCGAAGAACTGATCGAGGAATCACATGACCTGCACTCTGACGCGATCAGAGTGGCACGGCAGTCGATCCCCGATCTCCAGGATCTTGCGGCCGATCGTCGGGTGAGCGGTGACGAAGTAGATCAAGCGAAACTCGGGGAATTCACTGAGACCCGCAACGCGTTGGTCGGACGCCTCGGAATGGTCCTCGGGGGTGCACTTGGTGTGGGCGTGATCAGCGGTGCGTTCGCATCGCCTGCCGCCGCCGCCGACGGCGACATCGACGTGATGATCTTGCAAACCGCTGTGTCGCTCGAACTGCTCGCAGTTGCCACGTACGAGGCGGCGCTCACGTTGCCGTTCATTGCCGACGGCAACCCGGTCGTGAAAGCGTTCGCCGAGACGACGATGAAGCAGCACGCTGAGCACCGAGCCGCCTTCTCGGCTCAGACCAGAGCGCTCGGCGGCACAGATCAGACGGCCACCAACCCCAAGTACACACCGATCGTCGAGCAGGCCAAGCCGACTCTCAAAACTCCCGCAGATGTCGTCAAGCTCGCAGCCACCCTCGAAGAGGTGGCCACTGACACATACCTCGCCGATTTGGCCATGTTCACCGACGTCAAATCGAGGATGCTGATGGCCAGTGTGATGGGCGTCGAATGTCAGCACCTCGCAACCTTGCGAGCAGTCGGTGCGTTGCTCGGTGGCGCCCCAGAACTCATCGCACTCCCGACCGATGTGAGCAAGTTGCCAGCCGCTGCGGGCAGCGTTGCCTTCCCTGCCGCCTTCGAAGAAGCCAATCTCGCAAGCCCGCCAGAAGAAGGAGCGGTCAAATGACCCAGAAAACCGATGTAGCGCCCTCGATCAGTCGCCGGAATCTGCTCGCCACCGCAGGCGTGATCGGCGCGGGTCTGGTCGCAGCAGCATGTGGTGCTGAACCCCGGCGCATCAGTGGTGGTCCCTCCATCGACGCCCAACAGGCAAGCGCAAGTGCGTCTGCCGCCGTCGCCGCTCCGGCACAGCGGGCCATCAAGGCGGCGCCCTCGCCGCAAGACGTCCAGATTGCCCAGCTCGCTGCGGGCCTCGAAGTGCTCGCCGTCGGCACGTACAAGGCAGCGCTCGACGCCGCAGG
>JANPKU010000178.1:0-1839 GCA_031426215.1 Actinomycetes bacterium | reverse complement strand
CGTCATGGCCCCGGGCAACGCTGAGTGGTTCACCCTCAAGGGCGGGACGAACCTGCGCTACTTCTTCGCCAGCCCCCGCTACTCGAACGACATCGACCTCGACTTCGCCGGCCGTGAATCCTGGGCGGTCGTCAAGACAATCGATTCGGCCCTCGGCGGCAAGGCCTTGTCCCTTCTCACCAGAGCGGCGAGTCTCTCGATCGAGGAGCAGACGACGCCCGAGCAGACTCCGACGACACTCCGATGGAAGATCGGGTTGCGCGCACCCGAACACCACGACCTCATCCGGACCAAGATCGAGTTCTCGGGACGGGGCAACGAGAGTGCGGACGCGGAGTTCGCGGTTGTCCCCGACGACGTCGTCCGCCCCTACGCCCTGCAGGCACCGACGGTGCGCCACTACCGCCAGACTGCTGCGATTGACCAGAAGATCGCCGCCCTGGCGCTGCGCAGCGAGACCAAGGCCCGAGACATCTTCGACCTGGACCTGCTGTTTCGGCAGCGGCGCGCCACCCAGTCTCCTCTCATCGGGCTTGACTCGACCCACTCCTTTGCAGCCGCAGAACGAGCACTCGCGATCCCGTTCGCCAGCTTCGTCAGTGAGGTCGCGCCGTTCCTCGACGCCGAGTTGGCCGTCCTCTACGACGCGCCGCTCTGGGACGCGATGTGTCTGGCGCTGGCAGAGACCCTGGTCCAGCTCGCTGCCGGAGCCGCAGCGGACGGTGGTGCGACATGAGTTCGCTGGGTCGGTACTCACAGTTGCTGACGCTCGGCCGTCCTGTTCTGACCACAGGCGAGGCCGCCGTGGCATGGAGTACTTCGTTGTCGACGGCTGCCCAGCAGTTGTCGCGGTTGGCGGCGTCCGGAGTCATTGCGAAGATCGTTCATGGCGTCTGGCAGATCAATCGGGAGACCCCCGACCCCGCGGTCGTGCTCCCGGTGCTGACGAACCCGTACCCCAGCTACATCTCAGGTTGGACCGCACTTTCACGGCACGGGATGGTCGAGCAGATCCCTCGTGGCCTGTTCGCAGCGTCCCTTGATCGCGCCAAGGCTGTCGAGACGACGTTCGGGCGCTACGAGATCCACCACATTCACCCTGATCTGTTCGGTGGATTCGAAGGAGCCACTGGCATCAAGGCTGGACTCGCTACGGCGGAGAAGGCCTTGTTCGACACCGTGTATCTGTTCTCGACGCGCAACGGCACGGTCACCCTCCCCGAACTCGAGCTGCCTGACACGTTCGATCGAGGGGTACTCCAGAGCTGGATCGCCAGGGTTCCCTCGCCGCGGCTCAGGACGCTCGCGGCCAAGAACCTCGACCGCCTACTCGAGAGCGCAGATTCGCCGGTCGCACCCGGGCGGCGACGTTCGTAGCAGAGTCGTCGGCATCTGAATGGCCAGGATGTCGGACCTGCACAGAAGCGCGGTTCGGCTCGCCTTCGTCGGGCAACGGCCGCTGGTTGAGAGGGACGGGTTCGACGCTGTCACCGAGGATTGCGTCTCAGGCAATCCTCGGTGACAGCGTGAGCGGAAGTGGGGACCAATCCGGCGTTCCGGCCCCGACGGAGGGTTTCGGGCCTTGTCAACGAGCTCTGGGACCTCCGTCGGAGCGCTGAGCGCCGATTGACCGCGGCGGTGTGCGTTTCCGCGGTCGAGACGCGCACCTTCCAGGCGGCATCGCCCACGCCTGACAGTGCATAGCTGCCGGTATGGCCGGATCGAGATGCCAGCTCCGCTCACGGCTGCGATGCCGGATGTAGTCGCAGATCGGTGTGGCGTGCCATGACGGCGAAGTCGGCGTCGGCGTGCAGGACGTCGGCTTCGGCGCTGATCGCC
>JANPKU010000177.1:0-1580 GCA_031426215.1 Actinomycetes bacterium | reverse complement strand
CCCGACGGCAAGGTCGTCTACACCGGCGGGCAGGGCGGGCCTGTCGAGGCGTGGGACGCGACGACGGGCAAGCGGTTGACGCAGTTCATCACGCGGTCGAACGTCGGGCAGAAGCTGTTCGTCTCGGCCGACGGCAAGCGGCTCGCGGCATCGGCCAACGACGGCACCGGCGCGGTGCAGGTCTGGGAATCCGACACCGGCAAGCGACTTGGCGTCGGCTTCGCCCCCTCGAACCTTGTCGAGTCCGTCGCCCTCCCGCCGGACGGGCCGGCGGTCGCCTTCGGACTGTTCCACCAGACGCTGCAAGTCTGGACGGTGCCCGGCAAGATCCTCACGCCGCAGGACGGGCACTTCGGGCCGGTCAGTCTCATCCAGTACACCGCGGACGGCAAGCAGATCCTCACGTGCGGCCAGGACGGGCGCATCGTGCGGTGGGACGCGGCGACGGGTGAGGAACTCGAATCCTACGGCTACTCAAACACGAGTCTCGCGCCGCGCATCAAAACGTCGCTCGCCCCCGGCGCCGTCCTGCGGGGCGGTCGAAACGTTCGCTGGTCGAACAGTTGGAACGTCTACAACGGGGCCTTCTCGCCGGACAACCAGACGATCTACGTCTCGGGCGGCAGCGGCGGCGTCTCCGTCGTCGATCTCGCCACCGGCATGGAACAGTACACGCTCTTCTTCGCCAATGCCCGGAACGGCTCGTCGAGTTCGCGGCCCGCCCTCTCCGCCGACGGCCGGCGCGTCGGCACGGCGGGCCAGTTCTACGACCGCAACAAGTACATCTTCACCGCCGCTGCGTGGGACACCGAGTCCGGCAAGGTCCTCGCCGAGATGCGCAAGGAACTGGACAACAACGTCAGCTACATCAACGGCATGTCCACCGCCGTCTCGCCGGACGGCTCGTACTTCGGAGTCATGTGCAACATCCAGGACCAGCGCAGCGGCCAGGGGTTCCTCGAATTCACGACCTACGACCTGCGGAACGGGCAGCAACTCGCGTCCGGCGCCCAGGGCGGGCGGACCTATACGCCCTACTTGATCGCGGTGCCGGACAATCGCTCGGCACTCACCTACGACCAACAGCAGAACAAGCTGCTCGTCTGGGATTTTCCGACGGGCAAGCAGACCCGCGCCTTCGCGGGCCACACCAACGGCAACTCGCAACCGCCGGCCTTCCACCCGACGGGCCGCACGTTCGCGATTCCGACGATCGAACAGACGAACGGAACGAATCGCAATATCGTCCGAATCGTCGAGTGGGCGAGCGGCGAGGCGCGGTCGGAGATCGTGACGAACAACTATTCCATGTCGGCCCTCTCGTTCTCGCCCGACGGCGGCACGCTGGCGGTCGGCTGGCAGGACTCGACGGTGCTGCTCTTCGACGCGACCGGCAACGACGGGCCGAAGCCTTGGGCGACTAAGCCGAGCGAACCGGCCGCGCTCTGGCAGACGCTGAGCGGGAAGCCGGCCCGCGAGGCCTGGGCGGCAATCCGCGAACTGACGGAGCGCCCGGACGTGGCGATCAAGCTGGTGCGGGACAACCTGAAGCCGGTCGCATCGCCGGCGATGCCGACGGC
>JANPKU010000176.1:0-33609 GCA_031426215.1 Actinomycetes bacterium | reverse complement strand
CGCCCCGACTTCTTCGACTGGCCCGCCGAGATCGACCGCAAGCTGCCCGAGGTGAACCCTGACATCGTGGTGGCCACCTTTGGAGGCAACGATGCACAGGGCTTGGCGGTCGAGAACGGCGACTTCATCATCGGTGACCCGATCTCCAACGAAGCCGAGTGGACCGTCGAGTACCAGCAACGTGTGGGCGCGGTGATGGATCAGCTGATGGAGGGTGGGCGCACGCTGATCTGGGTCGGGATCCCCAACGACGACAACCCCGAGGTCACCGCTCGAATGATTCTCCAGGACCAGGCAGCGAAAGCGGCGGCCGCAGAGCGTCCTGACGTGATCTTCATCGACACGTGGAAGCGGTTCTCCGGCCGTGACGGGAACTGGGCCGAGTTCGTGATCGATCCTCGCGATGGCAAAGGCAAGGACGTTCGCGCCGACGACGGCTTCCACCTCAACACCACCGGCGCCGAGATCCTCGCCCTCGACATCGCCCAGGCAATCCGCGACACCCTGCGCGCCCAGGGCACCGCCATCTGACCCTTACTGTTGTTGGCCTCGGGCTTGGATGGCGGCGCGTCTTGCGGCGACGGCGTCGGGGCTGAAACTGTTGCGACGCCAGGCGCGACTGTCGCGTGATTCGATCTCCCAATGGTCGTCGTCGGCGGCGATCTGGGCGTAGGTCGAGCGGATCTGGCGAACACCCGGCTGGTCGTTTGCGATGATGTCGGCGGCCAGCTGTCGTGTGAACGGGATCAGCTCGGAGTGCGCCACGACGTGGTTGACCAGCCCGAACGTCAACGCTTCGTCGGCCAGCATGAAGTTCCCGGTGAAGCTCATCTCGCGTGCCCGCCGGATCCCGATGGCCTTGGGAAGCAGCACGGTCAGGCCCCAGCCCGGCATCACCCCGACCCGCGAGTGGGTGTCGCCGAACTTGGCGTGCTCGCTGGCAACGAGGAAATCGCAGTTCAGGGCGAGTTCGAGCCCGCCGGTGACTGCGACGCCGTTGATCGCCCCGATCAGCGGCTTCGTGAGCGTGGGGAACGGTCCGCGAACGCCGTACCGGTTGGGGCTGCCGTCGGCTCCCGAACCGCCGGCCAGGTTGCTGCCGTCAGATCCGAGCTCCTTCAGGTCGAGGCCCGCGGTGAAGGCCGGATCGGTGCCGGTCAGCACGATCACGTCGACCTCGTCGTCGCCTTCGGCCTCGAGCATCCGTTGCGGAATCCGCTCGAGCATCTCGCTCGTGAGGGCGTTGCGCGCCTCGGGTCGGTTGAGTGTGATCGTCGCGATCCGCTCGGACACCTCGTACAGCACGTCGCTCTCAGCCATCCGAGCATCCTGCCACTCGCCCGCCATGCCGAAACAACCCGGGATCGTGACGCTGACCGTCACGATCGGTGGCAATTTGGGGTTGAGCTGGGCTTGGGGTCGGGCGTTCAGGCGTCGTCGTCGGCGGGGTGGAAGGCCAGGGGGAGGTCGCCGAGCTTGACGAGGGTGGAGGCGATCCAGCCGCCGAGCGCGCCGAAGTGCTCGTCGAGCAGCGTGCTCGTGCCGTCGGCGACGGTTTCCTCGGCGAGTTCATACAGGCCTTCGTAGGTGATCTCGGCGGCGTACTCGGTCCGGAAGTCGAGCGGGTCCACGTCGGTGTCGGGATGCGAGGTCTCCGAGGTCAACCCGGCGCGTTCGAGGCGGTCGTCACCCACCAGCGGGCTCTGTTCGGGCACCGTCTTGTACAGCACGCCCGGATCGGCGGGCTCGGCGAGGCGCTGGATGCGCAGCACGATCTCCATCTCGATCGCCGGTCGCTTCTCGAGTTCGGCCTCGACGTACCACTGCCGGTAGGCGGCCTGGCTCCACGACGGCCAGTCGAAGGTGATGTGGGCAACGACCCGCGGCGGTTCGCCCTCACCCGGCAGGCCGTAGCTCGTCTCCCAGGTGAGGTCACCGAGCAGCACGTCGCTCTGGAAGTGCTCCTCGAACGCCTGACGCTCGAGGAATGCCGCTTCGAACGCATCGCGGAGCGCGCTGATGGCATCGGTGAAGACGTGGTCGAGCATGTGTGGAACGAAGGCTAACCCGACGCGAAGGCCCTGCGAAGAGGGCCCCGTGCAACACTGGCGCGCATGTCCGGATCCGAACCGCTCGTGCTCACCGATGTCGCCGATGGTGTGGCAACACTCACCTTGAACAACCCCGACGAACGCAACACGCTCAGTGCGCCCATGGTGGCCCAGATCCTCGAGGCGATGGACGCGTTCGAAGCCGACGAGTCCGTTGGCGCACTGGTGGTCACCGGCACCCCGCCGGCGTTCTGTGCGGGTGCCAACCTCGGCAATCTCGCAGAAGCGACGGGTGAGAGCCTCGGCACCATCTACGAAGGATTCCTGCGTATCGCCCGCAGCCCGCTCCCGACACTCGCTGCAGTGAACGGCGCTGCGGTCGGTGCGGGAATGAACCTGGCGCTCGGCTGCGACGTGCGCATCGTCGCCGACACCGCCAAGCTCGACACACGCTTCCTGCAACTCGGCATCCACCCCGGCGGCGGCCACACGTGGATGTTGCGTCGAATCGTCGGCCCGCAAGCGGCGATGGCCGCAGTGGTGTTCGGCCAGGTGCTCGACGGCAAGGAGGCCGAACGCATCGGTCTCGCGTACCGCTCGGTGCCGGGCGAGTCGTTGCTCGAGTTCGCCCACGAGTTCGCAGCGAAGGCGGCAAGTGCGCCGCGCGAGTTGGTGATCGTGACCAAGCAGACGATTCAGGCAATGGCCGACGTCCACGATCACCCCGCAGCGGTGGCACGCGAGCTCGAGCCCCAGCTCTGGAGCACGAAGCAACCATGGTTCGCTGAACGCCTTGCCGCCCTCCAGGCGCGCATCTCCAAGAAGTGACGCGTCAAGAAGTGACGCGTCAAGAAGTGACGCGTCACTTCTTGACGCGTTGAGAAGTCACGCGTCAGCGTCGAGATCGCTCCAGCGTCGCCAACGCCGCTCGGGCGCGTTCGTAGCGTTCGTCGTCGTCGATCCAGCTCGGGTCGAACGCAGCACGATCGAGTTCACCAGCGACCTCCTGAGCGGCGGAGCGCCCGTCGCTGTCGGTGAGCGTCGATGCGATGCGAGCGTTCGTCGACACGATCGGGATGGCCGACGGCTCGAGCCCGGCGGGGTGCGCTGTCGACAGCTCACCGAATCGATCCTGGAGGAGCCCCCACCGGCCACGCCGGCGCCGGTACCGGGCCAGCGCGACGAGTCGGACGACTCCCCACACGATCACTGCGCTCAGCACCACCAGGGCGATCTCGACGCGATACGAAACGATCGACGA
The DNA here is from genome assembly GCA_031426215.1 of Actinomycetes bacterium. Lineage (GTDB taxonomy): Bacteria > Actinomycetota > Acidimicrobiia > Acidimicrobiales > Ilumatobacteraceae > Sva-07. The sequence goes on along the minus strand of JANPKU010000176.1, from coordinate 30,297 downwards.
CACGGTTGCACCGACCAGATCGCCGCCGACCGTTCCCCTGCCCGCATCGGCAGCGAGCGGAACGTTGGCGGTCGGGTCGAACGCCTGCCATCCGGTCTGCGGGAACCACACCTCGACCCAGGCGTGAGCGTCGCTGCCGCGCACGTTCCACACGCCCGACACCCGGTCGCGTTCGCCGGGTACGTAGCCGGTGGCGAGTCGGGCGGGCACGCCCTGGCTTCGCAACATGATCGTGAGCGTCGACGCGATCTGCTCGCAGAAACCACGTTGCGATTCGAAGAGGAAGTCGTCGACGGCGTCGGCGCCGTCGGCAGGCACCGGCGCGTCGAGGTCGTACTCGGTGTTGGCGCCCAGCCACGCTTCGTAGGCGAGGATCGTGTCGTAGGTCGATTGGCCGGGGGTGCGCAATGTCGTGGCGAGGTCGATCGTGCGTTGCGTGGTCGACTCGGGGAGCTCGAGGAAGGGGTCGATTTCATCGCCGCCTGCGATCTCGCGGAACCCGGCGAAGACCTCGCCGAGGTCTCCTTGGGCCCGCAGGATCTCGGCATCGACACGGACACGCTGGGAGACCGCCGTGTACACCGATCCGCGCGTGAGCGTGACGTCTGATCGAAGTGCGCCGTCGGGACGGGTCCACAGCGAACCGTCGAAGATCACCTGCACCGTTCGCGGCGCAGCGAACACGATGTTCGGGAGGTCCTGTTCGACGAAGTACGTCTGGACGAACTCGTCGCTCGGCACGTCGGTGCCGACCGCATCTCCCAGCGTGGGTTGTACGTCGATGACCGGACCATCCTGGCGCTGTCCGAGATCCGGAGACACGGTCCACGTCCGTCCGTCGAACTCGGTGAAGGTCTGCCCGCGCCAGAAGGCGGGTTCCGGAGCACGTACGCGCATCACGATCTCACTGCCGAGGTCACCGCGCACGCTCGTGTCGAGCGTCTCGGTGAATCCCGGGTATCCGACGACGCCGCCGATCGACCCGCGCTGCGCGGTGCCGTCGTCGTTACCGCCGGGCGGGGTCGAGCCGTCCGGGCGTGCCAGGCCGCCGGGCGACGACACGGTCGGTGCGTCCAACGACAGCGCCGGGAGCCCGAGTCGCGCCGGCCCGTCGGGGATCGGCACCACGCTCAGCACCGCAAGGGTGCCGGCGCCGACGACCACGATCGATCCGACCCAGCGCCACGCAGTTCGAACCGATCCGGCAGCCGGTCGACGTGATGGTGGGGTTCGCTCACCCGAGCGGTGGGGTCGATGAGCGGTCGAGATGATGGAGATCACGAAGGGCACGGCCCACGCGGCAAGCCACCAACCGAGTGCTGCGTCGATGCGCAGGCCGGTCGCGTACGCGGCGAGCGTGAAGGTGATCGAGAGATGCACCCGCAGGGTCCGGCGGTCGACGGTTTCGAAACCGTGCAGCACCACCAGCAGCATCAACACATTCGGAAGGGGACCGCGTAGCGCTGCCAGCAGCCCGTCGACGTCGGCCGCTTGGGCGATGATCACGGCGAGGACGACCAGGATCGCGGCGACGATCGCCAACTGCAGCAGCATCGGTCGTTTGCCTGATCGGCGAGCGACCCACAGCGACGTGGCCGCACCGACCACGACAGAGGTCAACACCGCGAGGATGAGCGCGAATGAGCCGTCGAGGGCGCCGATCAGCATCGCCATGCTGACGAACGCGGCCACCGCTGCGGTCCAACGGGCGGTGCTGGTGATGGACTTCTCGGTCTCGAACCCGCCCGTGCGAAGACGGAGTTCACGGTGAAGGATCCCGGTGTGACCCTGCGTCGAGTGGCCGGCATCAGCGAGTTCGTCGGCGTGCTGTTGGGCAGCAACCGCCGCCCAGCGAGCAGCGGTCTCCTCGTCGGTCACCGGATGCAACGTTGCGTCCGTCGTTCGCACGGCGGCGCGATGGCCGTGACGACGCGCCTCGTCGAGCGTCCATCGCATGCGACCTGCGTCGGCTCGGCACCGGTCGATGTCGACGATCCATCGCCGGTCGGCGGCATTGATCCGGTCGTGGACGATCAACTCGTCGGAGCGCAGAGACGACGCCCAGTGAACCGAGTTCGTTGCATCACCCTGTCGCCACGGGCGCACTCCGTCGATCTCGCCGCCGAGCGTGCCGCGCCGGTCGTCGGTCGATCCCGCTGCGTTCGAGCTGACCGACTCGACATCGAGCAGCGGACCCGCGCCGACCGGAGCAACGTGCACGTCGTCGATGTCGAGGTCTGTCGTTCGCCGCCACCAGAACAGTCCGGCCGGACCCGGGAGCTCCACTCGCACACGCAGCATCGACACCAACCCTGGCGTCGCGAAGCGTGCCGTGACGACGGAGCCGTTGGCGCCGACGATCGGTGCGACGTCGCTCTCGTGACCAACTGCTGCGCCATCGACCGTCGTGAGTCTGATCCGGGCGCGCTCGTCGAAGCGCCCGTTCTTCGCGACCGTGACGTCGACGACGAGTCGACACGGCTCGTCGACGGTGACGACCGATGGAGCAACCACGTTGGTGACACGTGCCGACCGTGTCACCCACCACCCGGCGGCGATCTCGAACGTAAACGCCACGAGGGCGGCCGCCAGCAGCAGGATCACCGCGGTGGCACCGGTCAGACGGGCGATCGCTGCGCTCGCGATCCATGCGCCGATCATGACGCCCGTGCCCGGCGCCCACCCCGCCGGCCGCACTCGTCCATCATCCGGTCGCGTCGGCCGGCGATCCGCAGGTCGATCGGGTTCAGCAATCTGCGGGTCGGCCATCCGATCGTCGGCCATCAGATGGTCGGCGGGGTGATCCCGGCGAGGCAGTCGGTGACCTGTTCGCGACCGACCGCCACACTGGCGTGGGTTCCTGCGATGCGGTGCGCCAGCGCCGGCCCAGCGGCACGCACGACGTCGTCGGGGGTGATGAACGTTCGGCCCGACATGGCCGCGAACGCCCGCGCCAGTGCCACGACCGCCACCCCGCCTCGCGTCGATGCGCCGACCCGGATCGCCGGATGGTCGCGAGTCGCCTGGAGGAGTTGCACCACGTAGGCGCCGACGGCATCACTGATGTGCACCTGGGCGACGGCGTTGCGTGCGGCGCCGATCGCACGCAACGTGGTGACCGGTTCGACGGCGTCGAGCATCGTGCGACCTCGGCGGCCGGTCAGCACCTCGAGTTCGGCCGCTGCGGGCGCTCGTCCCGGGGTGACGACCGCCCTGAATCGATCGAGCGAACCGTCGCCGAGGCCGTAGGTGCCCGCGATGTCGATCGGATTCTGGGTGGCCACGATCATGAACGGGTCGGGCAGTGGATGCGCCACGCCGTCGACGGTGACGGTCGACTCCTCCGCGAGCTCCAACAGGGCGGACTGGGTGCGCGGGGTCGCACGGTTCAGTTCGTCGAACACGACGACGTTGGCGAAGACCGGTCCGGGTCGAAACTTCATGCTGTCGGCGTCGAGACGCCCGCTGGGAACCATCGAGCCGGTGATGTCGCCGGGGAGGAGATCCGACGTTCCCTGAATCCGGTGGAACGTGCCACCGACACTGCGCGCCAGTACCTGGGCGAGCAATGTCTTACCGACGCCGGGAATGTCCTCGATCAACAGGTGGCCGCCCGACAGGAGGGTGGCGACCGCCACTTCGGCAACGTCGTGTTTCCCGGCGATCACGGCGTCGATCGTGGAAACGAGTCGAGCGCCGAGCACAGCGAGGTGATCGGCGTCGTGGGCGCCACCGACATCATCGGACGTCGAGTGATCGGGCGCGGTCATGATCGGCGGCGGCAGCGTGTCCACGATCGAGTATCGGCACCACGACCGGTCTTCTTGACGGTGACCCGCAGATGTACAGGAGGTGAACGAATCGCGCAGGATCGTTACACAAGACCGATGACATGCCTGCACGGCCGCACTAGGTTGACGGATGCAAGCAACCGAAACCACCGTGGTCCAGCCACGAAGCAGGAGGTAGCCACATGAGCCAGCGTCACCGGTCTCCCGAGACCGTGTTGCCACTCAAGCAGGAAGTGCGTGCCCACGCCCACAGCGAGCGGCACCGCATCCACGTCGAGTTGCAGACTGTTGCTCAGGACGTCAGTTCCGGTCTCGAGCCCGAGGACGTCCACGAACCAGGTATGGCGTGGAAGCCGATCGGCCATCACGACGCCGAGATCGCGAAGAGCAAGCTCGCCAAGCGCAGCCGCTCGACCCGTCACTGGAAGACCAAGATGTGGAAGCGACGCACCCAGCTGCGTCGCGATCGGGCCGACCAGACGCGTCTCGCCCGCGAGAACTCTGGCCTCGTAGGTTACTGACGTCGTCGCCCGGCCTCGGTACTCGGGGTCGAGGGGAATGTCGTCTCGTCAGACGAGATCGTGTCGACGGTGGATCCAAGCGGCGACGAATTCGTCTCGCCGCTGGTTCCACTCTTCGACGGTGATCCCGTAGCGCACGTGGTCCTCCCACGTGCCGTTGATCTCCAGGTACCGCTCGGCGACGCCTTCGTCGCGGATGTTCAGCTTCTCCATGATCCGTCGGCTGCGCGCGTTGCGCGGCACGATGCAGATCTCGAGTCGGTGCAGCGCGAGCTGCTCGAACCCGAACTGCATGACGACGGCAACGGCCTCGGCCACATAGGCGTTGCCGGCGTGACGCTGGTCGATCCAGTAACCGACCGTGCCCGACTGCATCGCCCCGCGAATCACGTTGTTGAGGTTGACTTCGCCGGCGACCTGCTGGTCGACGAACAGGCCGAACTGATAGGCGGTTCCCGTGGTTCGATCGCGATCACGCTGCTGACAACGCGCTGCGAACGCGCTGCGATCCGAAACGGGGTCGGGCTGATGCAGCGGTCGACTCGGCTCCCAGACGGTCAACCACTCGTCGTTGCGTTGGCGTACCTCGCTCCAGGTACGGAAGTCGTTGGCGGCGAGCGGGCGCAGCATCACTCGGCGCCCGTACAGCCGGACCGGCGAATTCGCACGAGAGGGATGGCGCAGCACCATCAGCGTGCCGCTTGCTGCGTGGGCAGCGACGCTGCGGTGGCGATGTGGATTCCTCGCAGTTCGAGTCGGCGCATGATCCCCAGTATCACGCAACATGTGGCCACGATCGACTCGACGTGGTGGTCGGGGAGGCCCGGATTGTGTCGGCGCTCGGTGATGGTCTCGACGGCGAGGGTGCGAAAGACCTCGTCGGCGTCGGCACGCAGGAGTTCGTAGTCGACCGGGATCGTGTCCGCTCCGATCTCGACACGGGCGAGTGCTTCGGCGTGGGGACCGGTGGCCACCACCCCTGGCGTGGCGGCAATCGACGGTGCCTCGATCAGCAGGTCGTCGAGGTGGTCCTGGACGAGCCCGAGCGCATTGGTCAGGCTTGCAGGTGGGGGAGGATCGGTTGCATGCAGTGGCCCATCGAGCAACGTGAGGGGACCGACCGGCAAGGTGTGCAGTGCGCCGCTCACGACCTCGATCGTCAGCGAGCGGTCGTCGATGTGGACCAGCAGTGTGCCTGGGGTCATGGTTCGTCCTGGTCGGTGTCGACGGCGAACCCCGACGCCGTATCCGACCTCGTGTCGGAAATCGTGTCCAACTTGGTGTCCAACTTGGTGTCGAGGTGATCGAGCGTCCAACGGCCGACGGGATCGTCGCCGCCGGCGAGCAGGTAGGCAAGGTGGGCATGGAGGCACTTGACGCCCACCCGTGTCCCGCCCACGCCGCCCGAGGGCCGGGGACCCTGGTGGTGATCGTCGATCGCGGCGTCGCGCTCGGCGCCGTAGCGGCGATGCAGCGCAATGAGTTCGTCCGGGTCGATGGCCGCCTCGGCGTCCTTGACACCACCGGCGGCCTCCAAGCGACTGACCTCGCGCACGACGTCGGCGCCGACGAGGTAAAAGCGTGTCGGCATCGGTGTGCCGTCGTGGAGGAACGGTTCGTTACGAACAACGACCGGGTCCCCGGCGCTGTCGCGAACGACGACGGCGAAGGCTCCCGCCGGCTCGCGTCCGAGCAGCTCGGCAACTCGGGCGCGATCGCCCATCAGCCCCGTCGACGGCGAACGAACAACAACACGACGACAATGGCGAGCAACGCTGGCGCGATCCGCTTGATCAGCGACGATCCGCCGATCTCCATCAGATCGATGGGCTCGGTTGCCGGGCCTTCGATCTTGCGCACCTGCGGCGTGACCGTCGCCGGATCGACCGCGATCGTTTCCTCTTCGACGTCGTCGGCACCGACCGTCGGTGTCTGATCGGCGATCGCCTCGGACGCCACGACGCCTTGTTCGTCGATCATCTGGTTCAGGTTGTCGGCGAACTGAGCCATCAACTTCGAGCTGACGTCGCCCATGATGCCGCGGCCGAACTGGGCGACCTTGCCGGTGATGTGGAGCTCGGTGGTGACGGCAACACGTGTGCTCGTGGGCGACAGGCTCTCGGCCTGGGCGGTGATGTCCGCCGAGGCGTTGCCGCGTCCGCCCGTGTCGCGTCCGGCCCCCTTGATCTTCGCTCGGTAGTTCTCGTCGTCACGTTCGACGAAATGGGCTTCGCCCTTGAACTGGCTGCTGATCGCGCCGAGCTTCACCTTGACCACGCCGCGGTAGGTCTCGCCTTCGACTTCCTGGAGTTCTGCGCCGGGGAGACACGGCGCGATGCGCTCGAGGTCGGTGATCAGCGGCCAGGCTTCCTCGATCGGGCGGTTGACGGTGAACTCGTTGATCAGTTGCTCTGCCATCGGCGAAGGTCCTCTGTGGTGTCGATGTCGGCTGGGGAACCTGTGCACGCTACTTCACGGACCAGTTCCGGACGAACGCGCATCAGCGCCCGGGCACCCTCGTCACCGCTGGTTGGAAGCAGCTCCCAGACCGTGGCGTCGAGCTTCACCGGGTTCGCTCGCCGACCACCGTAGGTTGCGACGACGATCGGGCCGGCCGTAGAGGCGACTGCTTGCCACCCTGCTGGGTCGATGAACGGCTGGTCGGCGAGGCCGACGACCACGGTGCTGGCGCCGAGGGCGCGGGCGGCGTCGATCCCGGCGTGCACCGAGGTGATCTGGCCTTCGTCCCATCGGGCGTTGTGGCGCACCATCACCGAGTCGAGCAAGTGGACCGGAACGATGTCGGGTACGGCGCCGGTGACCACCACGACCGGTCCGACCTCGGCGGCGAGAGCGCTCGCGAGCGAACGTTCGATCACGGTGGAGCCGTCGTCATGTGCTGATTGACGAAATCTTGCAGAGAGTTTGTGAACGTCTCCGTGGAACCTCGAACCGGCACCCGCAGCGAGCAGAACCACCACGCACCGCTCGCGGATCACCCCAGCGTGCGGTGCAGATCCGTGCGTTGGCGGCGCTGTCATTCGTGCAGTCTGGTGGACATTCGAGGGTCAGCTACGTGACGGTTGGATGACAGAAAGTTTGCGGGCGCGCTTGAGTATTGCAATTGCGTGACGATACGTTACGCATCCGTCATGGTTCAGTGCCACGGCGATACCACCTCATGAGCGCTTCAAACATTCTTCCTTCCAGCCAGCTCCGGGCGTCGGACACCGACCGATCCGGCGGGCGTGCAATGCGTCTCCGCCTCCTCTCGGTCGTACTCGTGGCGGCCACCATCACCGGCTCGCTTGCATCAGTACACGACACCGCATCGGCGGCGCCGATCTCGGTCACCAATCCAAGAGCCACGGACCCGAGAGCGAACAATTCGGTTGTCGCCAATCCGGTCGTCTCCAGCCCGATGGCCACCAATGCACTGGCACCGGTCGTAACGGCATCGGCCAGCGATGCGCTCGACAGCTACGACCGATGGGTTGCCACCGAAGACGCTGCGTCGTACCGCTCGTTCGTGAGGCTTCGCACCCAGACCGCGCAGTACGCAGCCGCCGAGTTGGGCTACGCACAGGACCTGATGGTCGAGGCGTGGGCATCGACTCCGATCGCACACCAGGTTGCGGTGCTCGCAGCGATGACGCAGGTCGGGGTGCCGTACCGCAGGAACACCAGTCAAGAAGGCGTCGGCTTCGACTGTTCCGGCATCACGACGTTCGCCTGGGCGCGCGCTGGTGTGTCGCTGGTGCGTCAGTCCAGTGCCCAGATCCGCAATGCCGCCAGTGTCGACCGGTCCACTGCGAAGGCCGGTGACCTCGTGCAGTACCCGGGTCACGTGATGATGTACTTGGGCGTCGGTGACGCGATCATCCACTCGGTGATGACCGGCCGCACGGTCGAACTCGACACGATCAGCCCCCGCCGCACCGACTCGGTCCGCTTCGGCGACCCCAGCCCCAGCGCCTGACCGAGCCGCCGACGCCGACACGTGCGGTGATGAGCCAAACGCCCGTATCCGGTCCGTTCGCTCATCGCTCCAAGCGGTGGTCGGTGCGGTGATGAGCCAAGTGCCGGTATCCGGTCCGTTCGCTCATCGCTCGGGGTTCGATCCGGGTAGCGATGAGCCAAGTGCCGGTATCCGGTCCGTTCGCTCATCGCTCCCACGCTCATCGCCGTCACCAGTTCCGGTGCGCCGGCGAGGGAAGCGCAAGCGACGAGCCGGAGCGAGGCCGACCTCGATCGTCGCGTAACGGCCTGCGGTGAGGCCTCGCCGTCAAGAATGGATTGCGCCGTCGCCGTTGCGGAGCGAGGGAACGTCTCGACCGGTGCGGCGGGCGATGATCTCGGCGCAGATCGAGACGGCAGTTTCTTCGGGGGTTCGGGCTCCGATGTCGAGCCCGATCGGCGACATGAGCCGGTCGAGTTGGTCGCGGGTGACCCCGGCGTCGATGAGTCGTTCGGTGCGGCGTTCGTGGGTCGAGCGGCTGCCCATGACGCCGATGTATCCGACCCGTGTTGCGAGCGCCCCTTGGACGGCGGGGACGTCGAACTTGGGATCATGGGTGAGGATGCAGACGGCGTCGCGTGGTCCGAGTTCGGATCCGTGGTCGCCGAACACGGGTGTCGGCCAGGTGACCTTGACCTCGTCGGCCATCGGGAACCGTCGCTTCGTGGCGAAGACCTCGCGGGCATCGCAGACCACCACTCGGTAGCCGAGCACCTTGGCGACCCTGGCGAGTGCAGCGGTGAAGTCGACAGCGCCGAAGATCCACATCTGTGGCGGCGGCGCATGTGACTCGACGAAGACTCGAACGGTGGGTTGGTCGACGAGGTCCTCGGGGGTGGTCTGGCCTTCGGGGCCGTAGTTGCGCACGCCTGATTGCGCAGCCTCGAGTTCGGCGAGCGCGTCGCGGGCGACGACACGGTCGAGTTCGGGGTGGCCGAGAGTGCCGATGGGAGCGTGGTCGGGCTCGACGAGCAGCTTGGCGCCGACGTTGGGCCCTTCGATCACGGTCGCCAGGGCGACGGGGGTCTTGGCGCGCAGCAGCGCGGCGTACCGGTCGTACACCGTCGAGCCGTCGGGTCCTGGCGTAGTGGTGGTCACCAGTCGAGTTCTTCGATGTACAGGTGGATGGTGCCGCCGCAAGTGAGCCCGACGGCGAATGCTTCGTCGTCTGAGTAGCCGAACGTGATCACGCCGGGCTCGCGTTCGCCGGCGATGATCGCCATCGCTTCGGCGACGACCGCGCCTTCGACACAGCCACCGCTCACGCTGCCGGCTACCTCGCCGGTGTCGGTGACGGCCATTGCTGCGCCCGGGTCGCGAGGTCCTGACCCTTCGATGTCGACGACGCGGGCGACCGCAATGCGGTGACCGGCGGTTCGCCAGCGATCGATGTCATCGAGCAGGTCGTGCATGTTCGGCTCCTCAACCTCATTGGTCGTGCGGGTTGGTCGTGCGGTTTGGTCGTCCGGGGCGAGTCAGCCCTCCGCGACCACCCCACGGCGATCACCCCTCCGCGATCACCTTGGTCAGTTCTTCCATGGCAGCCACCGAGTGGCCCTCTACGAAGTGGTCAACATACGGCAGCGCCGCCGCCATTCCCCGTGCCAATGGCGCGTAGCCGGGCGTGACCTTCAGCGGGTTGACCCAGATCAGGCGATGTGTGACCCGCTGCAATCGCTCCATCTCGGCGCGGAGCTCCTCGGGTTCTCCGCGGTCCCAGCCGTCGGACAGGATCACCACGATCGAGTTGCGGGCGAGACCCCGTACACCCCATTCGTCGTTGAACTGGCGCAGTCCGGTTCCCAACCGGGTGCCGCCGCTCCAGTCGGCGACGCGTTGTCCGGCGGCGCGCACCGCAATGTCGGGATCCCGGCTCGTGAGTTCACGGGTGATGCGGGTGAGGCGAGTGCCGAGCGTGAAGGCTTCGACCTTCTGTCGTCCGGCGACCGCAGCGTGGACGAACCGCAGGAGGGCGCGGGCGTACGGCTCCATCGATCCGCTCACGTCGAGGAGCAGGATGAGGCGCCGCAACCGAGGTGTCGGCGCAAGGTGGTGGCGTTCGATCGGTTCGCCGCCGGCGCGGATGGCCGAGCGCACGGTGCGGCGGATGTCGGGCGTCGACGTCCGCTGCGAAGTGGGTCCGCGGCGCAACGACGCGCGGGGAGCACCGATCAGGCGGAGGTGGCTCATCAACTCCTGGGCTCGGGCGAGTTCGTCGGGGGAGTAGTTGGCGAAGTCCTTGTGGCGCAGGACCTCGGTGGCCGAGAAACGCAGTTCGATGATCTCTTCGTCGGAGGTGTCACTGTGGTCGTCTCCATCGCCCGAGTCGTCGTCGGTGTCGACGGCGATCGTGATCGACAATGGCTCCTCGACCGCGTTGTCGGTTGCGTTCGATCGGCGCCCTTCGAAGAACACGGCGAACGCACGGTCGTAGAGGTCGATGTCCTCCATTCGCCGCACCAGACTGCAGCGGCCGACCCAGTAGGTGGTGTCGCGGTCGCCGATCCCGGTTTCGCAGAGGGCGGCAGCGAACGTGTGCGTGCAGCTCGTCGGCACACTCAGGCCGAGGCCACGCAGTATCTGGCTGAACGCGACGGCGATGTCGGCTGGTGACGCGGCGGCCTCCGACTGTTTCACGTGTCGTCGATGGTGAGCTGGCCGGGAGCTTCACGATGGGCCCGGGCGGCGGTGAGGGCCTGCTGGACCAGTTCGCCGACGCCATGCTGGTCGACTCGTTGGTTGTCCTCTCGGTACTTCACGACCGTGCCCAGCGTGTTCTTGACCATCTGTTCGGTGAGCTCGGTGGCACCGAGACGTCCCAACGCCGCGGCCCAGTCGATGGTCTCGGCGACACCCGGCGGCTTGTACAGCGACAGACCGCGCAGTGCCTCGACGGCTCCTGCTACTTGTTGGGCGAGTCGGAGGTCGATGTCGGGCACGCGCAGCTTGACGATCGCCACTTCGCGCTCGAATCCGGGATGTTCGACCCAGTGGTACAGACATCGCCGCTTGAGCGCGTCGTGGACGTCACGGGTGCGGTTCGAGGTGAGGATCACGATCGGCGGACGATCGGCACGGAACTCGCCGATCTCGGGAATCGTGATCTGGAATTCGGACAGGACCTCGAGCAGGTACGCCTCGAACTCGTCGTCGGCACGGTCGATCTCGTCGATCAGGAGCACCGGGGGTGGACCCTCGACAGGTTCGATGGCGCGCAGCAGGGCCCGCTTGATGAGGAACCGTTCACCGTAGAGCTCGGCTTCGAGCTCGTCGGCGGTGCGAGTGGTCGACTCGCCGGTGGCTTCGGTTGCTCGGAGGTGCAGCAGTTGGCGGGCGTAGTCCCAGTCGTAGACGGCCTGCGACACGTCGATTCCCTCGTAGCACTGCAAACGGATCAGTTGTCCGCCGGTAGCGGCCGCCAACGTCTTGGCCAGTTCGGTCTTACCGACCCCCGCCTCGCCCTCGAGGAGTAGCGGTCGGTGCAGTGTCATCGCGAGGAAGACCGCTGTCGAGATTCCCTCGTCGGGCAGATAGCCGTGACGCGACAGCGCCCCTGCGACGGTGTCGGGAGTCATGGCGTGGACGTTACCGGAGGTGCTGGTGCGCCGTCTGCCCCGGCGCCACGTTCGACCCATGTCGGTCACGCATGGATGACACGAGGGTGTCAACGCCGACGCGGTGGGTGCGGACGTCGCCGTTCTCGGGCATCATGTGCCGGTGGGCGGGACGAATCGGCGAGATGACGGCGCACCCGTCGATCTGCCGACCGACGCAGTTCGGACAGCGCTGGAGACTGCGTCACTGGCCATTGCCGTTCACACCTCCGGCATCCGCTCGGTGCAGCTGGACCTCGATGACGGCCCGACGATCGTGCTCGAACGGGACTCGATGACCGGTGACTGGGTCGGGCAGGTTTCCACGGGCGCTCGCTATGTCGTCGAAGTCGACGGCGACCGCCTCGCGCTCGACCCGCGAGCGTCCGAGGTGTGGTTCCCGCCCGGCCACTCTCGTCAGGCCAACAAGCCGGGCGGCGCGCTCGATCCAACTCATTTCCCCCGTGCAGTTGCGACGCCTTGGCCTCAGCCGCGTCCGCAGCGCCGCACGTCGCGCCCGCTCGTCGTGTACGAAGCGCACGTCCGCGGCCTCACCGTCCGTCGCCCCCGTGCCGATGCCGGCACCTTTCGCGCCGGCATCGACGAACTCGACCGGCTCGCCGAGCTCGGCGTCTCGGTGCTCGAACTCCTCCCCGTCCATCAGTACGACCCTGATGAAGGCAACTATTGGGGCTACATGCCGCTCGTGTTCGGTGCCGTCCATCGGCAGTACGCGTGCGGCGACGACGCTGCAACCGAACTCGCCGATCTCGTGTCCGCTGCCCACGACCGTGACATCGAAGTCTGGCTCGACGTGGTGGTCAACCACACCACCGAGGCCGACCGGTCGGGTCCCAACTACTCGCTGAGGATCCTCGACGAACGTGAGTACTACGTCGTGCATCCTGATGGTACGTACCTCGACGACGCAGGTACCGGGAACGTCATCGACGCCCACTCGCCGCAGTCACGGCGCCTGATCATGGAGGCGCTCGACCGGCTCGCCGACCTCGGTGTCGATGGGTTCCGATTCGATCTCGCAGCGGTACTGGCGCGCGACCCGGACTTCGTTCGCTCCATCGGCGACTGGGGCGAACGGCGTCACGTGCGCCTGATCGCCGAGCCGTGGGACATGGCGCGATATCTCCTCGGGCCGGACTTCCCCGACCAACGCTGGATGCAATGGAACGGCGAGTTCCGCGACGCCGCCCGGGGTTTCCTGCGTGGAGAGCCTGGGATGGTGCCGTTGATGGTGCAGCGCCTGGCCGGCAGCCCCGACCTGTTCACCACGCCGATGTGTTCGCTGAACTTCATCACCGCCCACGACGGTTTCACGATGTACGACCTGGTCGCCTACGACCATCAGCACAATGAAGCCAACGGCTGGGACAACACCGACGGCCATCACGACAACCGTTCGTGGAACTGCGGCTGGGAGGGTGATGTCGACGTACCCGATGCGGTGATCACATTGCGGCGCCGCCAGCTCCGCAATGCCATGTGTCTGTTGCTGCTCAGCCACGGCGTGCCGATGTTCGTCGCTGGTGACGAATTCGCCCGCACCCAAGGGGGCAACAACAACGCGTACAACCAGGACAACGCGACCTCGTGGCTCGACTGGGACCGTGCGGCCGAGTGGATCGATCACGAACGCTTCGTGCGTGAGGTGATCGACCTTCGAGCAGCTCACCCGGTGCTGTGGGATCCCGAGCGGTGGGGGAGTCGCCTCACGACGTTCGGCGCACTGGGCGAGCCCGATACGGGTCACGAGTCGCGCTCGCTCGCATGGTGTGTGGACGGGCTCTACGTGATGGCGAACATGTGGTGGGAGCCGGTCGAGTTCCAGATCCAGATGGCCGGCGACTGGGAGGTCACCATCGACACCACGCTCGAGTCGGGTCTCGCTGCCGGCGAGCGGGCCGCCGGCTCGGTCACCGTCGGACCACGCTCGATCGTCGTCCTGACGCGCTGACTGTTCGAGATGTGGCTGGGGACTCGGCGTAGCCGGTCCCGAGCACATCTCGAACATCTACGAGTCGAAGCCGAGGCCCATCCGGTCGAGGCTGCGCAACCAGGCGTTGCGTTTACCGGTCTTGTCCTCACGATCGAGTGACCAACGCGTGGCCTGGATACCGACAAACCGGAACGGTTCGGGCGGGAACGGCAGCGGTTTGCTCTTGACGAAGTCGGTCTTCGTGGCGATCGACTTCCGGCCGGCGAGGAGATCGAGCATCGTCGACGCTGCGAACCGGGTGGCGGCGACACCGAGCCCCGTGTAGCCGACGGCGTAGGCCACCCGGTTCGACAGTGCCGAGCCGAAGAACACCGAGAACCTCGTACTGGTGTCGATCGCCCCACCCCACGTGTGGGTGAACTTGACGTCGTCGAGTTGCGGGAACGTGTCGAAGAAGTGCCCGGACAACTTGGCCCACGTCTCCGGGCGGCTCTCGAGTTCGGTCGACACCTTCGAACCCCAGAAGTAGATGGCGTCGTAGCCGCCCCACAGGATCCGGTTGTCGGAGGTGAGCCGGTAGTAGTGGAACTGGTTGGTGATGTCGGACAGTCCCTGACGGTTCGCCCAACCCACACGGTCGAGTTGTTCGCTCGACAGCGGTTCGGTGACCAGGCAGTAGTCGTACACCGGCACCATGTACTGGCTGATCCGCTTCAACAACGGCTTGTCGGCGTTCGTGCCGAGCACTGCGTTCGCGCAACGAATGGTGCCGAGGGGGGTGACCACTGCCACGCCACGACCGTCCTTGTCGACCGAGGTGGCCTTGGTGTGCTCGTAGATGCGCACCCCCAGCTCCTCGGCAACGCGCTTGAGTTCCCACGCCAGCTTCGCCGGGTCGACGAGTGCGGCACGTCCCATACGGAACAGTCCGCCGGTGTAGGTCGGCGAATTGACCTCGGTGCGCATGGCGTCCTGGTCGAGCCAGCGCACCTGCTGGCCCATCGAGCGCAACACGTCGTGTTCCTCACGCAGCTCATCGAGGTACGACGGCGGGTGATTGACGTGGGCGACGTCGATCACTCCATTGCGCTCGTAGTCGCAGTCCATCGCGTAGCGCTCGATCGCGGCTTCGATGTCGTTGAGGTTGCGCAGACCGAGTTCTTCGAGCGTGTCGATCTCGTCGGCGTGGCGGTCCATGCCGTTGCCGACACCGTGGGTGAGCGATGCTTCCATGAACCCGCCGTTGCGACCGCTCGCGGCGCCACCGACCTCGCCCTTGTCGATCACCACGACGTCGCGAGACGGATCGCGCTCCTTCGCGATGACCGCAGTCCACAGCCCGGTGTAGCCGCCGCCGACGATGCACAGATCGCAGTGCTCGTCTCGGACCAGCGTGGGATTCGACTCGGGGATGTCGGCGCTCTCGAGCCAGAACGGGTACGGCTCGGCGTCCGCTATCGCATCGAGGGCCCGCTGGTCGTACTGATGGTCGGCGTTGCTGGATTGGTCGCTCATGATCTCACTGACCGAGATGGTACCGGTCGGTCCGTGGCGTCGCCGCCGAGGCACGTGACGTCGTACGGTGGAGCGGATGGACCTGGGCATCAGTGGGCGGCGGGCCGCCGTGGCAGCGGGCACGTCAGGATTGGGACTGGCGTCGGCAGCGGCACTGGCCGCCGAGGGAGTGCATGTAGCGATCTGCGGGCGTGACCAGCAACGTCTCGCCGATGCCGTCGCAGAGATCGGCAGCGGGTGCGTCGGCATCATTGCTGACGTGTCGACGGTGGCGGGCGCCACCGGCTTCGTGATCGACGCCGCCGAGGCGCTCGGGGCGGTCGACATCCTCGTCGCCAACGCGGGCGGACCGCCTCCGGGCAACTTCGCGTCGACATCGGTCGATTCGTATCCAGCGGCCATCGATCTGAACCTGATGTCGGTGGTGGCGATGTGCAAGGCGGCCGTGCCGGGCATGCAGGAACGACGATGGGGTCGTGTGGTTGCGATCACCTCGCTCGCAGTGCGCCAGCCGATGGCACAGCTCATCTTGTCGAACACCGCTCGTGCCGGGGCGACGGCCTTCCTGAAGACGCTCGCCCTCGAGGTCGCCGCCGACGGCGTGACCGTGAACAGCGTGCAGCCGGGCCTCCACCGAACGCCACGGGTCGAACAGCTCTACACCGAGGAGCAGCAGCACTCGATGCGAATGGGTGATGCCGCCGACTTCGGCCAGGTCGTTGCGTTCCTCTGCGGTGAGTCCGCCCGGTTCACCACGGGAGTGCAACTCCACGTCGACGGTGGTGCGTACGTCGGCCTGCTCTGATCCGTCAGCGATGAGCCAACCGCCCTGATACGGGCGTTTCGCTCATCGGTCTGGCAGGTGATCGGGGAGTGATGAGCGAGCCGCCCTGATACCGGCGTTTCGCTCATCGCCTGCCTACGTGGGGGGATCGAGGTCAGGCGGCGTCGGTGGGATTCGTGGTGAGGTAGGTGGCGGCGTCGATGGGGACGTTCTCGGAGTAGCCGATCGGGAGGCGGACTGTTGCAACCGACGCTCCGAAGAACACCTGGAAAGCGTGATATCCGGTGTAGAGCTCGGGCTCGTCGCGCAGGGTTTCCGCGTAGGCGGTCACCACGGCGACGTATCCGTCGTTGGGGTTGTACTGGTACACCGCGGCCGCCATGTCAAGAGGCCCGCCGCTCTGGGCGAGATACGTGGCAGCACCGATGATCGCATCGCGTGCCGCCGTGGGATCGCCGGTGCAACACTGCGCCCAGGTCGTGGGCAGGAACTGCATCGGTCCGACAGCACCGGCGGACGACACGCCCTCGATGCGTCCCATCCGTGTCTCTTGGAGGTGGATGGCAGCGAGCCAGTACCACGGGATCCCGGTGAGTCGCTCGGCCTCGCCGTAGTCGGCGAAGAGCACGTCGATCGGTTCGGGTGCGACGATGGTCCACGCCGGGAGTTCGTCGGGCAGTGGCTGGGGTGACGGACGTGACGCGCTGCGCTGTTGCACGAACTGGCGCGCCCTGATGATCCGCTCCGTGGCCGGACGCGCGGACGGATCGACCAGGTCGAGCACCACGTCGTCGAGGTCGGGAAGTTCGGCGAGTGCTCGGAGCAGGAGTTGGTACTCGACGCCGGAGCGTTCGCGGGCCTCTGCCAGGGCGGAGACGTCGGTGATCGTGGCGTGGGCGACCGACAGTCGTGCGGCGAAGTCCTCAGCGTCACGGCCGACGTCGAGCCTCGCCGGCGGACCTGCTGCTGACGGCGGATCTGTGGCCGGCACGGTCGTGGCATCGGGCGTCGACGCAGCCGTGCCGGGGCTGGTGCCGATGGAGCTGCCGGTGCCGATGGTGCCGTCGTTGGCGATGGTGGTGTCGATTGCTTCGGCCCGGATGTTCGACAGCGTCGGCGTGGGTGAGCTTTCTGGTGCGCTGTCGCTCGTGGCGCACCCCGCGGCGAGCAACGCCACGACGATGGCCACAGCACCCGCAGCGGAGTTGGTCGTTCGCATCACTCGGCGCGAGACACGTCGCCGTAGTCGGCGCGCGACGCTCGAAGCCGGAGGTCTTCGAGCACGCGACGGTTCGACGCCTGAAGATCAGCGAGGAACGCCACCGCCCAGAACTGTGCGGCAACCACGATCAGGCCGATCCCACCGAGCAGGCTCGGCAACCGGCTGGTGTACTCGTCCTCGAACAGGTACAGCCCGAGCCAGCGAAGCATCACCAGCACGCCGAGCGTGAACGGAACGAGGCCGATCAGAAAGAAGAACCGGAACGGCTTGTACAGCGCGAAGCTGCGGATGATCGCCTGCGCCGACCGCCACACGTATCGGGCGCTGCTCTTGACCAGGCGTGAGTCGCGCGTCTTGGGGTTCACGCCGATCGGTACGGACTCGATGGCGATGCCGTTCCAGCCCGCCTGCACGATGGTCTCCATCGTGTAGGTGTATTTCCCGAACACCTGGACCCGCATGGCGGCGTCTCGTGTATAGGCGCGAAAGCCGCTCGCAGCATCCTTCACGCCGGTGCCCGAGAAGCGCCGTACGACGTAACTGCCCAGGCGCTGCAGCACCTTCTTGGTCCGTGAGAAGTCGTCGATGTCGTCGATCGGTCGTTCGCCGACCACCATGTCGGCCCGTCCTGCGAGTACCGGCTCGACGAGATCAGGGATCGACGAACCCCGGTACTGGTTGTCGGCGTCGGTGTTGACGATCACGTCGGCCCCGGCGCGCAGGCACGCATCGATCCCCGTCATGAACGCTGCTGCCAGACCCCGATTGCGACCGTGCGAGACGACGTGGTCGACACCCAACTCTCGCGCCACCTCGACGGTGCGGTCGGTGCTTCCGTCGTCGATCACCAACCATTCGACCACGTCGATGCCCGGTACTTCACGGGGCAGGTCGGCGACCGTCATCGGCAGGGTCTCCTCCTCGTTGAGGCAGGGGATCTGGATGATCAGCTTGAGTCGAGCCGTCGCAAGGCGACCAGGGACATCACCGGCGTTCGACATCACGGCGCAGCGTAACGGTCGACGATGGCCGGATCGGTTCGTCCGTCATCGCTTCGTCCGTGATCGGTGGGCGCCTGAGCAGAGCGGGCGATCGCTACTGACACCGCCGCGCCAACGAGGTCGACCACGATCGACACCACCCTGCTGAGCACTGCGGCCGACACGGCGATCCCAGCGCCGAGGGTCGCTGTCGTCATCGAGATGAAGATGGTCTCGCGAACGCCGATCCCGCCTGGGACACCGACGACGACGAAACCCGCCATCCACGAGACGCAGGTCGCGAAGACGAGGGTGACGACGAGCGACGCGTCGAGGTCGGCGCCCAATGCCTCGACGGCGAAGATGTTCATTCCGGAGAATGACAACCACACCGGGACGTGCCGAACGACCAGGAGGCAGAACCAACGGAGTTCGGGAAGGCCGAGCTCGCGTCTGGTCACACGACGCGCGAGCCGGTCGATCGCCGATCGGGCAGCCGGGAGCGCCAACACAGCGAACGCCAGCACGACAACACCGGCGATGACCGAGGGCACCAGACGACCATCGGACGGTGAGATCAATCCGGCGGAGGCAGCGACCGTCGCCGCCCCCAAGAACGTGGCCACCATCGACATCGCCGTCGAGGAATAGGCGGCGCTGCGTGGAGCGTCCCCTCGGTGTGCGAGCTCGGCCTGGCCGACGATCGGCCAGATCCCGCCAGGGACGTACTTGCCGAGTTGGCCGACGAAGAACCACGACATCCCTCGGCGCCACGGTGCGGCTGCGCCCGCGTGGCGAAGGATCAGCAACCAGTTCACGCCAATCAACGTCATGGCGACCAGACCGGTGATGCCACCGACGATGAGCCAAGACATGTCGGCCGACGTGAGTGCGTCGGCGATCTCGGAACGGTCGCGCACGATGCGACGGACGACGAAGGCGATCCCGGTGATGCCGATCGCGATCCCGACGACGTTGACCAGTCGAGACCGGTTCATCGTTCAGGCCGAACGGTCGACGACGCCAGTGCCGGCGGTTGCGAGGACCATCGACCACGGCAGCGGCGTCGCACGGTCGACGACGTCGAAGTGCTTGGCCACGAGCTTGGTGAAGCCGCGAACGGTCCAGTGGTTGATGTGACCTGGCGTGTTGCCCAGCTCGCGGAGGTACCGGCCGCGAGCCATGTTCCCGGCACGCCAGATCGGCTCGAACGGCACCGAGGCGATGAGCGAACCCGAGCACACTCTGGCCAGTTCGGCCATCGCTGCGGACGGGTCGGGGAGGTGCTCGAACACCTCGATCGCCATCACGAGATCGAAGGCGTCGTCCGGAAAGGGCAGATGGGATGCGTCGCCGAATGCACACGAGAGATCACGCGACTGCCACTGCGCAGCGAGTTCCTCGTCGGGCAGGTCGAGTCCGATGACCGGCACCCCGGCGAATCGTTCGATCACCCGGCTTGTGACGATGCCTTCCCCCACGCCGATCTCCAGAATTCGGCGTGGTCGTGTGGTTTCGAGGAAACGGTCGAAAGCGGTGAAGAATCCACGCATCATCCGCTGCTCGATCGCATTGGTCGAGCCGTACTTGTCGTACGTGTTCCCGGTCGGGATCGAAGTGTCGTCAGGTGTGGTCATCGCTGCTCGTCGGTGCTCGTCGGTGGTGTTCGAGTGGTGTTCGTCGGGTGGCTGCTGATCGGCGCGGAGCGTATCGACCGAAGCAGGACAACACGGGTCTGACCCGTGTTGTCCCGTCAGGGGGTGTCGGGGAGGCGCCACAGGATCCAGGTCGGGTCGGACCAGATCTCCTCGAAACCGGCCGCCCGGGCCGCGCCGGCATCGATGCCGGGTTGGGAATACGACGAGTCGCGTCGCTGGGCGAAATAGTCGGCTTGGGCCACGACCCGATCCAGGTATTTCGACTGGAACGAGCGGCGGTCGGTCAACAGCGTCATCGTGCGGGCCCGGTAGTAGGCGATGATCGCATCGGGTGGGGTGAGCGAGCTCACCGCGTCGAAGATCGGGGAAACCGCAGGGTTCGACGGGCCGGACTGCACACGCCCTGCGTCGTTGTAGTCCCGCACGTCGCTGATGTCGCCCGCGACCACGACGGTGTGAGCGACGACGAGCGCACCCAAGGGAAGGAGCGCAACCACGGCGGCCGCACGGACGACCCGAGCGGGTGCGGGTCGTCGAGCGAGCAGCCAACCGGCGCCCGCCAGGAGAGCGACCGTTGCGAAGTACACCACCCACGGCGTCACCTGGAACCAGTACCGATCGATGCGGCGGAAGTGGGTGCCGATCACGAGCGCACTGAACACGCCCAGCAACGCCAGCGGACCGTCGAGCGTCGGTCGGCACCGAAAGCCGATCACCACGCCGATCGCTGCGACGCCGAGCACAATCACACCGATCGCCGTGTGGTCACCCATACCGAGGTGGTTGCTGAGGATGCGGGGGTATTCGCCGAACCGGTTGTCGAGGTTGGCCGAGCTGTTGCCATTGCTCGGCAGCAGATCCGTCGGCAACAGCAACTGTGCGAGTGTGGCACTCACTGCGAAGCCGACGAACGGCGTGACGATGGTGCGCCAGTCGGTGCGCACGATGCGCACAATGGTGGCGATCCGCGCCTCGCCAGTCGAACGCTCGCACACGATGTCATAGGCGATCATCACGCCCATCACGCCGAGCAGCGCGATTGATTCCCGGCGCACGTTGAACGCCAACGTGATCAGTGCGCCCATTGCCACCAACTGCTGCGTCGACGCGGTGAGCAGTGTTGCGTCGCGACGGATCCGGTCGTACCACCAGATCACGAGCGCGACCGCGGCGAGATGAGGGAACTCGGTGAGGAGCTGGTCGGTGTGCGCGAGGTACGCCGGCGCGGTGGCGAAGACGGCCACGATCGCCGTGGCCGGAGCCCAGCCGACCCGGCGTCGCACGATGCCGTGCAACAGCACCAGCCAGACGCAGAACGCGGCCACCTCGACCAACTTCAGACGGTCGTAGTCGAGTCCCCATGCATGCACGAACGGTGAGAGCAGCAGCGGCCAGACCCACGGGTATGCGATCGGGCTGAACCCGCTGTCGGAGTTGAGCACTGAGAATCGGTTGTCGGACACCACCTGGCCGATGTCGCCGTCGAACAGACTGCGAGCCTGGCGGAGATACAACGCGAAGTCGTCGCCCTGGGTGTGCCCGGTGCGGTGCAACAGCACGGCTAGTGCCGCCGAGACTGCGACGAGGACGGGCACCGCGATCGCCCGCGCGACCGTTCTTCCAGTGGCGGTCGGCCGGCGCATCGCCGCCACGTTAGAGGGTGCTGAGCGACACGTCGCAGCAGCGTGGCGCCGCAACGGCGTCGCGCAGCGTGAGGCGGGTCAGGCGGACGCTGCCTCGAGTGCGCGTCGGGTGAGCACCCGTGCCAGGTGCTGGCGGTATTCGATGCTGGCGTTCAGGTCGGCCTGTGGATCGGCATCAGCAGCTGCCTGCTCGGCGGCGTCGGCGGCGCTGGCACCGCTGGCGATCGCGGCGGCGACGCTGGTGGCGAGCACCGGTGTGGCTGCCATGTTGACGAGCCCGACCCCGGCCTGATCGCCGTTGCGCCAGGCGGCAACCCCGACGATCGCCCAGTCCTGTGCACGGCGGTTGAACTTCTGGAAGTTCCAACCGGCACCGTTCATCTTCGGAACACGGACCTCGGTGAGGATCTCGTCGGGCTCGAGCGCCGACTCGAAGAACGTCTTGTAGAAGTCGGTGGCGGCGATCTCACGAGTGCCGTTCGGCCCCTGGGCCACGTAGGTGGCGCCGAGTGCGAGTGTGGTGGCCGGCAGATCCGACGCCGGATCGGCATGGGCGATCGTGCCGCCGAGCGTGCCGCGGTGGCGTACCTGCGGGTCGCCGACGTGCCCGGCAGCATGCGCCAGCAGCGGGACGTGCTCCTTGAGGATGCTGGAGGTCTCGACGTCCATGTGGCGAGTCATCGCACCGATCGCGATGTGGTCGCCGGCGTCGCGAATGTACGACAGGTCGGTGAGGCGCCCGATGTCGATCAGCACGCTCGGCTGGGCGAGGCGCAGCTTCATCATCGGCAGCAGGCTGTGGCCGCCGGCGATGAACTTGGCCTCGTCGCCGTGTTGCGCCACGAGGCTGATGGCCTCTTCGGCGGACTCGGCACGGACGTAGTCGAACGGTGCGGGGATCACGGGGTGCCTCCGGGGCTGGTGCTGGTGTTGGGCGTGACGGTGCTGGCGGACGCGATTGCGTTCCACACGGTGTTGGGGCTGGCGGGCATCGGGATATCGCGGACTCCGAGTCCCGACAACGCATCGACGATGGCGTTCATGACCGCGGGAGCAGATCCGATCGTGCCCGCTTCGCCGACACCCTTCACGCCGAGCGAATTGGTCGGCGACGGCGTGACCGAATGACCGATGGTGATCGATGGAACGTCGCTCGCTGCCGGCACGAGGTAGTCGGCGAGCGTGGAGGTGCGCAGGTTCCCGTCGGCGTCGTAGTCGGCGCCTTCGTACAAGGCCTGAGCGAGACCTTGGATGACGCCGCCGTGCACCTGGCCTTCGACGATCATCGGGTTGACCTGGTTGCCGCAGTCGTCGACCGCCACGTACTGAAGCACGTCGACGTCGCCGGTCTCGGTGTCGACCTCGACGAGGCACATGTGAGTACCGAACGGCCACGAGAAGTTCGGTGGGTCGTACGTGACCTGGGCTTCGAGGTTCGGTTCGAGTCCGTCGGGGAGATCGTGGGCGGTGAACGCAGCGAACGCGATCGCGCCGAGCGGCATCGACTTGCTCGGGGTGCCGACCACGCGGAACTCGCCGCCGATGAACTCGAGGTCGTCGACACTGGCTTCCATCTGGTGTGCAGCGATCTGCTTGGCCTTCTCGATCACCTTGTCGCAGGCCATCCCGACCGCTACGCCGCCGACGGGCAACGAACGTGAGCCGTAGGTGTCCATGCCGAGCGGGGCGATTGCGGTGTCGGAGTGCAACACGTCGACGTCGGCGGGGTCGATGCCGAGCTTGTCAGCGACGATCATCGACCACGAGGTCTCGTGGCCCTGTCCGTGCGGCGACGTGCCGGTGACGACCTGCACTTTGGCCGTCGGCAGGATGCGCACGGTGGCCGCTTCCCATCCTCCGGCGGAGTAGTTGAGCGAGGCGAGCACCCGTGACGGCGCCAGCCCGCACATCTCGAAATAGGTCGACACACCGAGGCCGAGCCGCTTGGTCGACCCTTCGACGTTCTGGGTGGCCTGGCGGGCTCGGACGGCGCCGTAGTCGATCAGGTCGGACGCGATGGTGGCCGCCTTGTCGTGATCGCCCGAGTCGTACACGAGCCCGGTGAACGCTTCGTACGGGAACTGCTCGGGCTGGATGAAGTTGCGGCGACGCAGCTCGAGTGGATCGATGCCGATCTCGCGGGCGAGGGCATCCATCGAGCGTTCGATCGCGTACGTGGCCTCGGGTCGACCGGCGCCGCGATAGGCGTCGGTCGGGGTGAGCGTCGTGAACACGCCGGTGCACGAGAAGTCGTACGCCTTGGGCAGATCGTAGACGCCGGCGTAGAGGAAGGCGCCGAGGATGGGGATTCCCGGCGTGATCAGCTGCAGGTACGCGCCCATGTCGGCGGTGAGGCGCACCCTGATCGCAGTGAGTTTGCCATTTGAATCGGCGGCCAACTCGATGTGTTGGATCTGCCCGCGGCCCTGGATGGTGGCAACAGTGTTCTCCGAGCGGGTCTCGTTCCAGCGCACCGGTGTACCGAGTTTGCGGGCGAGCGCCACACAGAGCAGTTCCTCGGCGTAGACGTCGAGCTTGGCGCCGAATCCACCGCCGACCGCGGGTGCGACCACGCGCAGTTGGTGTTCGGGCACGCCGAGCGTGACCGCGACCATCACCTTGAGCACATGGGGGATCTGGGTGGAGGTGTACAGCGTGAGGTCGCCGCCGAACGGCTGTGGCACAGCGACGACGGCGCGGGGTTCCATGGCCATCGGGATCAGGCGTTGTTGCACGTAGCGCTCGGTGACGGTGTACGCAGCGTTGTCGAACGCCCGTTGCACCGCTCCGTCGGTTTCCTCGACGAGCAGGTTCCAGGAGTACGACGAGTTGGTGCCGAGTTCCGGGTGCACGAGCACACGGTCGCTCAGCGCATCTTCGAGATCGGTGACCGCTTCGAGCGCGTCGTAGGTGACGTCGATCGCATCGATCGCGTCGTGGGCGATCGCATCGGTCTCGGCGAGCACCACGGCCACGCCGTCGCCGACGAAGTTGACCCTGTCGGTCGCGATCGGATGGTGCGGCGGGTTCAACATGTCGTCGGTGACCGGCCACGCGCACGGCATCGGTGCCGCCCACAACTCGGCGAGATCGGCGCCGGTGTACACGGCTCGGACACCCGCCATGGCCGCCGCAGCGCTGGTGTCGATCGCTACGATCGTGGCGTGGGCGTACGGGCTTCGCAGCATCGCCATGTGCAGTGCGCCGGGCACCTTCATGTCGTTGGTGAACACCGCCTCGCCGGTGAGCAGTACCGGATCCTCCTTACGGAGCAGGCGGCTGCCGATCACACCGGTGGTGGTGGTGGTGGGTTCTTCGGTGATGGTCATGTCTGGACCCCCATCCAGTCGACTCGGAAATTTCGAAACAGAACTCGCCCGTGTTCAGGCGTTGGCGGTTCAGGCGTTGGCAGACGCCGCAGCGAGGACGGACTTGACGATGTTGTGGTAACCGGTGCAGCGACAGAGGTTGCCCTCGAGGCCGATGCGAACCTCCTGCTCGGTCGGGTTCGGGTTCTCCTCGAGCAGGCTGGTGGCGGCCATCACCATGCCCGGCGTGCAGTAACCGCACTGCAGGCCGTGGTTCTCCATGAACGCCTGCTGCATCGGGTGCAGCGTGCCGTCGGCGTCGGCCATCCCTTCGATGGTGCGGATCTCGGTGCCGTCGGCCTGCACGGCGAGCACAGTGCAACTCTTGACGGCCTCGCCGTTCAGGTGCAGTGAGCAGGCCCCACACGACGATGTGTCGCAGCCGATGTTGGTGCCGGTGAGGCCGACATGCTCACGGATGTACTGCACGAGCAGCGTCCGCGGTTCGACGTCGTGGGTGTGCGGCGTGCCGTTGACGGTGACGGTGATCTCCACTGGTGCCCCCAAGTGTTCTCGTGGTGAATGTTCGACCCGCGCCTGCGGCGTCGCCTTCCCATCATGCACCATCGGCGCCGACCCGACGACATCGGGCGCCCGAGGAAATGAAACCTCGGCGTTCGAGGGGTTGGATCCTTCAGTTTCATTTCGATCAGGACAAGATCGTGGCGAGGTCCTTGGCGGCGAGGTAGATCAGGAAGCCGATGATGACGGTTCCGAACACCGTGTAGTGCCATCTCTTGGAGTGGTTCGCCCGCCAGAAACGGCGGATGCTGTACACGATCGACACCATGGCGAGCACGCCGATGGTGACGCCGATGTACGGACCGACGCCTCGGGCGACACCGACCGCCGGGAGCACGAACGGGAACACGATGTACATCAGCAGGCATCGGCAGGTGCTGATGAACAACGATTTCTGGAATGCCGACCGGGCCTCTTCGGCAGTGCCGGTGCGCCCCTCGGGCAGACGGAGTAGCCGTCGCATGAAGCGGTCGGCCGACGAAATCGGCGCGGCGCCCGTGGTCGTCGCAGCGGTCGTGGATGCCGCCGCGTCGGTGTCGATCGGCGGTTGGTCGGTGGTGCTCATGGCCGGAGGAAACGGTACGTCGTCACAACCGCTCCGGCAACTTCGCCGGGCGTGTCGACGAGTGTGGCGGCACCAGCGGTGGTGAGCTCGGTGGACGAGCCGAATCCCCACGTGACGCCGATGCAATCGATGCCGTTCAGGTGGGCGCCCTCGACGTCGTGGTCGCGATCGCCGACCATCACCACGTTCGCCAGATCCGACGGACCCAGTCGCAGTAACGTCAGGGCGTAGTCGATGACCTCGGCCTTCGTCCGGCGCCCGGAGCCGACCTCGATCGTCGCTCCGGCCTCCACGGCGAAGTGGTGGGTGAAACCGAAGTGTTCGATGATCCGTTTCGCTGTCGGCTCCGGCTTCGCCGTCGCGATCGACAGCGTGTGTCCGGCAGCCGCCAGCTCGTCCAGCATCTCGGCGATGCCCGGGTACACGGAGTTCTCGAACAGCCCGATGTCGTCGTAGCGGTCGCGGTATGCCGACACGACCCGTTCGATGTCGTCGATGGGGACGCCGAGTGTGGGAAGGCTGATCTCGAACGGCGGCCCGATCACGTCGCGTACCTGTTCGTCCGAGGGTGGCTCGTAGTCGCAGACGGTGAACGCATGCTGCAACGAACGAGCGATGCCGGGCGACGAATCCGAGATGGTGCCGTCGAGATCGAGCAGGACGTGGGTGGTCACTCGGGATCGGGCCGGGTCAGCGGCCGTGCAAGAGTTCGCGGATCAGCGGTTCGTAGTGCTCGAGCGGGTTGCTGACGTAGTCGGCATCGAAGGCCGTCTGGTCGTACTTCGCGCAGAACTCCTCGGTGTGCTCGAAATACGGCGAGTCGCGATGTTGCTCGCGGGCGTTCTTGTCCATGCCGATGTAGTCCCAGAAGTAGTAGCCCTGGAACTCGCCGTGGTGCTTCACCATGAAATGGTTCGCTTCGGACACGAACGGCTTGAGGATGCCGGCGGCGATGTCGGGGTGGCTGTAGGGGCTCAGGGTGTCGCCGATGTCGTGCAGCAGCGCACAGAGCACGTATTCGTCGTCACGCCCGTCCTTCTCGGCTCTCGTGGCGGTCTGCAGGCTGTGTTCGAGGCGGTTGACAGGGAACCCACCGTGGTCGAACTCCAACGCCCGCATGAGGTCGATGACCCGTTCGGCGACGAACGACTGGGTGGTCTTCAGTTGCGGGGCGATGATCGCCCAGTCCTCGGCAGTCGATTCCTCGAACGACGTGAACGAGGTACGAGGATGCTCGGAGATGCTCATGTGGTTGCTCCCTGATTCGCGGTTTGGATGGCGCGCCAGACCTTCTCGGCGGTGGCTGGCATGTCGATGTGACGGACCCCGAGATGGCTGAGTGCGTCGATGACGGCGGACTGAACGGCTGGCGTGGAACCGATCGTGCCCGATTCGCCGATGCCCTTGGCACCCAGCGGATTGACGAACGTCGGGGTCTCCATGTGGATCACCTCGAAGCTCGGCAGTTCGGTGGCCGAGATCATCCCGTAGTCGGCGAGATTCGACGTGACCGGGTTGCCGTCCTCGTCGTAGCGCACCTCCTCGAGCAGCGCCTGCGCACTTCCCTGGGCGATGCCACCGTGGATCTGGCCATCGAGCAGCATCGGGTTGACCACCCGACCGGCGTCGTCGCATGCGATCTGGCGGAGATGACGCACCTGCCCGGTGCTGGTATCGACCTCGACGACCGCTACGTGGGCACCGAACGGGAACGTCGCCTGCCCGGCGTCGAAGCGGGTGTCGATCGTGAGGTCGTCACCCTGGCCCTTGGCGGCGACGGCGAGGTCGGCCCAGGTCTTCGAGACCGCCGGGGTGCCAACGACGTGGAACGCGCCGCGGTCCTTGTCGAGCACGATGTCGGCTTCGTCGGCCTCCAACAGTGAGGCGGCCAGCTTCTTGGCCTTCTCGACCAGTTCGATCGACGCCTTGTTGACGGCCACGCCGCCCTGTTGGAGCGAACGAGATCCCATCGTGCCGCCACCCTCGGGGACCAGGTCGGTGTCGCCCCAGATCAGGGTGATCTGATCCATCGGGATGCCGGTCTGGTCGCTGGCGATCATCGACCAGGACGTGTCATGGCCCTGACCGTGCGGTGAGGTGCCGGTGTACACCAACGCAGAGCCGTCGTCACGTACCTCGATCTTGGCGGCCTCGCCCATGGGATCGACACCACCGGTGATCTCGACGTAGACGCAGACCCCGATACCGAGCTGCCGGTCGTCGCCGGCCTCGCGGCGTCGAGCCTGCTCGGCGCGGAGGTCCGCATACCCAGCGGCATCGAGCGCCTTGTCGAGTGCACCCTCGAAGTCGCCGACGTCGTAGGTCTGCCCGATCGCCGTGGTGTGCGACTCGAGGAACTTCGGGATCAGGTTCATCCGTCGCACCTCGGCGGCGTCCTTGCCGATCTCGAGGGCGAAGAGGTCCATGGCCCGTTCCGCCGCAGCGGTTGCCTCGGGACGGCCAGCACCCCGGTAGGGCACGGTCGGCGTGGTGTTCGTGATCACCGAGGTGGCGCGCACCTCGATGTTCGCGATGTCGTAGACGGCTGACGCCATCGGCCGGGTCATCGCGAAGCCGAGCACGCCACCGACGTCCATGAACCCGCCGGCGTCCTGGAACAGGTGCAACTGGTAGTGGGTGACCTTGCCCTCGCGGGTGCCGCCGATCGTGACGTGTTGGAGTTGGCTGCGACCGTGACCCAGGTTCATCATCGACTCGCTGCGGGTCTCGCGCCAGCGCACCGGACGCCCGAGCGCCTTCGAGATCGGCCCGAGCAGCATCTCTTCCGCGTAGGTGCCGATCTTGGCCCCGAACGCGCCGCCCACATCGGGGGTGATGACTCGGATCTTGTCCACGTCGACGCCGTTGGCTGCGGCGATCGGTGCCCTGACACCCTGGGCGTGCTGTGTCGACAGCCACTGGTGGAGGCGACCGTCGGACCAGGTCGCCGCCGAGCCGCGGACCTCGAGAGGGCAGGGCGCCACACGCTGGTTGAGGAACTTCCCGGTGACGACGACCTCGCAGCCGGCGAAGTAGTCGTCGGTCGGTGTGTTCTCGGGCATGCCGAGCGCCGTCGTGTCGAACACCATGTTCGAGCCCGCAGCGTCGTAGATCAGCGTCTCGGACGCGGCAGCGGCTTCGATGTCGATGAGCGCAGGGAGGAAGTCGACGTCGACGAAGACCATCTCGGCGGCGTCGGTCGCCTGGGCAAGGGTCTCCGCGACGATCGCCGCGACCGGCTCACCGACGAAGCGGACCTTGTCGCTGGCAAGCATGGTGCGAGCCACTGCCGGGTTGAAGTTCGACGGAACCGGTTCGAGCGCAAGCGACTCGGCGGTGAACACCCCGACCACGCCAGGCATGTCCTTCGCGCCGTCGATGTCGATCGACAGGATCGTCCCGTGAGCGACCGCCGATCGGGCGTACACGACATGGAGCGCACCGTTGAGGAGTGCCTCGTGGAGATCGTCGACGTACATGCCCCCGGTGGTGAGGAACTTCGGATCTTCCTTGCGCTGAACTCTGGTCCCCAGGATGCTGCCGGCCACGTGTGCCCCTTTGTCGGTCGGAATGGTGGAACCGAACCTAGTCGGCAATGGCGGGCGCGGGCCCAGCCGTGCGAGCGGCGAAGATCTGCGTGACCACGTTGTACGGCCACCCGCCGGGCAGTTCACGCGGCACGGGCGGCAACGGCAGCATCGTCGTGCGCTGATCGCCCTCCTCGACGAAGCCGATCTCTTCGCGGGCCGCCTCGCGTACGCCGTCGTCGGTACCCAACCGTTCGACCTCGCCGGAGAGTTGGCCGTTGACCCGCTGCAACTCGTCGAGTTCGGCTTGTCGCTCGACGAGTTCGTCGCCCTGCTCGAACCAGGTGCCGAGCGGCAGGATGAACACCGCTGCGGCGATCGTGCCGATCACCAGGAGGACGAAAATGCCGCCGAAGAGGGCGAATTTGGGTCGTCGGAAGATCCGTTTGTCGACCGGGATCGGCCGAGTGAAGTCGCCCAGACGTGAGCGTCCGGCGTCGGACGCCTTCGCTGGTTCCTTCGGCCTCGGGATCGAGGTGGTCTTGGAGCGACTCACGGCGGCATTCTCGCAGCTGACGCCTGTTCTTCGGTGTCACCGACGCCCACCCCGATCCCGGTGCCATGAGCGAGAGGCCG
>JANPKU010000175.1:0-1861 GCA_031426215.1 Actinomycetes bacterium | reverse complement strand
TCGTAGAAGAGCGCGTCGTTCTCGGTGATGCCCATCGCGAACCGCTCGTTGATGCGCTTGATCAACTCCGACAGCGGCATCTCGTCGACCAGGGGCTTGCGGCCTCCGCCGCCAGTGATGGTGACGATGTCGCCGCCGCCGTCGTCGAGTGAGGCATCGCCCGACCACGACTTCTCCATTCGCAGGTGGGTGAGCTCGACCAAGTCGCCAAGATCAACGATGGGAAGAGATTCGCGCCGGACGAGCTGCGACAGGCGGCGGCAGAACAGGTAGTCGCGTTCGAGCTTGACGTCGGTGAACGACACGACCTGCGACAGGAACGAGTAGATCCGGGTGAACCGGGTGAGCACGTCGCGGAACTCGTCCTGGCGCTCGTCGTCGAGGGCGTGGAACCGGTCGACCGCGGGCTGCATCACCGAGTGAATTCGCTGGTGATTCTTCTCGGGGTCGGCCAGCAGCAGCCCGACCATCGTGTCGATCTCGTCGATGCGCAGCACGTCGAACGGGCCGAGCTCGGCGTGGGTGTCGTACAGCAGGTGGGGGTCGGTCGGCACTGCGTGGGTGCGTACGAACCAGGGGGCGAACGACTCCTGGATCGACTCGGCGGAGTTGCGGAAGTCGAGCACGAACGTGCCGGTCTTGTCGGGATGGGTGCGGTTCAACCGCGACAGCGTCTGCACGGCGGCAAGACCGGTGAGGGTCTTGTCGACGTACATTGCGTAGAGCTTCGGCTGGTCGAAACCGGTCTGATATTTCTCGGCGACGACGAGGATCTGCCAGTCGTCGGTGTCGAACCGAGCGGGTGTCTCCGACTCGGCGAACCCGTTGACCCGAGACTCGGTCCACTCCTCGCCGTCGTCGTCAAGCTTGCCGGAGAATGCGCAGAGCACGCCGACGTCGCCGATGCCGTGATCGGCGCAGTACTTGTCGAGCGCCCGCTTGTACCGCAGAGCGTGGAGGCGCGAGGCGGTGACCACCATCGCCTTCGCCTGGCCGCCGACCTTGGGAGCGACGTGGGTGCGGAAGTGGTTGATGATGACGTCGGCGCGCTGGGCGAGGTTGTGCTCGTGGAGGGAGACAAAGCGGGCGATGGCGGCGCTCGCCCTGTTCTTGTCAAACGCGGGGTCGTCGGTGATCGCCTTGTCGATCTTGAAGTAGGTGTCGTAGGTGACGTAATTGGCGAGCACGTCGTGGATGAAGCCCTCCTCGATCGCCTGGCGCATCGAGTACAGGTGGAACGGCTCGTACTTGCCCGACTCGCCCCGCTGCCCGAACAGCTCGAGGGTGCGGCCCTTCGGGGTGGCGGTGAAGGCGAAGAACGACATGTTCGACTGCCGCCCGCGGGCGTCGACCTCCTTGGTCAGGAGGTCCTGCACCGGGTCGGGCACCTCGTCGACCTGCGACACCTCGGCCGCTTCAGCCATCGCAAGAAGAGAAGCTTCCGAGGCGTCAGAAGAGGCCGAGCCGCCGCCCAGCACCTTCTTCATTTCCTTGGCCGAGTCGCCGGTCTGCGACGAGTGGGCTTCGTCGATGATGACTGCGTAGCGCCGCGACGACAGCTCCTCCACGTGCTTCATCACGTGCGGGAACTTCTGGATGGTGGTGATGACGATTCGAGAGTGTTCGCCGGTGAGCGCCTCGGCGAGTTGCTTGGAGTCCTGGTCGATCTTCGCCACCACACCGTGGGTGCGCTCGAACTGGTAGATCGTCTCCTGGAGCTGCCGGTCGAGCACGAGCCGATCGGTGATCACGACGTCCTTGTCGAACACCGGCTTGTCGTCCAAGGAGTGCAGCGACGAAAGGCGGTGGGCGAGCCAGGCGATCGTGTTCGACTTACCCGACCCCGCCGAGTGTTGCACGA
>JANPKU010000174.1:0-48714 GCA_031426215.1 Actinomycetes bacterium | reverse complement strand
CGCTCCCACCGATGGTGCGACTCACGCAATCGTCCTCGGCGGCGGAACCCAGAGCGTCCACGCCGGTACCAGGAACCAGATGTCCGCGATCGCCGATGCCGGGAACGTGAAGTTCGCACCGAGCGCTCCGACATTCACCGGTGCGGCAACCATCGGTGGGAGCGATGAACGCCTCCGTCGTGGCGACGAGCACGATCACCGCGAGTGCAGCGCTGAGGTCCTGCGGGCCGCCGGACGTCTGTGACTGGTCGTCGGCAAGGCCGGCTGCGGCGGCTGTCTGCTGCGAACTCCCCGCGACGATGGCCCCGTCCGCCGGAGTTCCAGCGCAGCCGGTGATGCCGTCGAAGGTCGTAGCCGTCCGGCTGGCATATGCGCACGGGTTGGTAATTCCGACGATCGTGAAGCTGCCCGAGTTGGCGAAACCGCCCGTCGTCGCAACGGTGAGCGTGGCACCCAGGATCTGACCCCCGCCAGCGACCTTCGTCGTGGCCTGTTGCGTCGGGCTGTTGGCCTGCGTGTCGTTGGCGGTGGCCCCGGATGGCGTCGACTTGGCGGTGGTCGGCGCGACGTTGTCGGTATCTGCTGAAACCGTGAGGCCGGTCGCCGTCACCGGGGTTGCGGCCGTGCTGTCGATGAACGCCTCGGAATTGGTGATCATGACGATCACGGCGATGCCAGCGCCCGACGCTGCCGAAGCCGAGTCGGCAGTCGACGCGACGTTCGTCTTGACGTCGGCGATCAACGACACGGCGCCGTTCGATGCGTTGATGGAACTCGTGCCCGAGAGTTGGGACTTGGCGTTGGCCAGCACGAAGGCGGCGACGACCGACGAATCCTTCTGCTCGGCCAAGGTCCATTTGCCGAACAGGCCCGTGTCGTTCTTCGGCTGGGTCGCGCTCGGAGCGATGTCCTTGGTCGCTGCGTACTTCTTGCCATCGTCGTCGGTGACGACGTCACCCTTGAAGTAGGCGGAGGCGGCACTGAACGCACCCTTGTCGGCGCCGGCCGCAGCCTTGGCCGCCGCCCGGATGTCGACCTTGCTCGACAGTGCGACGTTTCCGGTCGTGATGAGCTGTGAGTTGCCGTGCACGTTCACCGTGGCGTGGTACTCCAGATCGAGTGCTGAGTGGCGTAGGCCGGTGTCGCTCCCTGTCTCGTTGATGTCCTGGCGGACGATCGCCCCGTCGGCAGCGGACCCGACGCACGCAGCCGTGAATCCCGTCAGCTTCTTGTTCGACACGTCGCGCCCCGTGTAACCGCAAGGAGCGGCGATACCCGTCACGGCGACCTGGCCGACGTCGGCAAATCCGGCGACTGAGGCAAGCACGAGCTCGAATGGTGATGCGCCGGGTGTCTGGGTCCCGGCCACGGTCGAGTACACGGTTCCGGCGAAGGCGTTCAGGGTGATCGTTCCGGCCTTCAACATCGCTGAGTCGATGTCGATCATCCCCGTGACCCCGATCACGGGGATGGTGGTCGTGATCCCGACGATGCTGAGACCGTTGTCCCTGGCGTCGGCGTTGAACACGAGGTTGCCGGTCCCGATGTCGATCGTGACACCAGAATTGACCTTGATCGTCTCGGCGTTCACGGTGAGGTTCGAGTTCGCTACGACGTAGTTCTCGGTGAACTCCACCTTGTCGGTGCCGAGGCCGCCATTGATCGTCACGGACAACGTTCCGGAGATCACGAAGTAGCTGTACTCCGCGATTTCGGTCGTGCCGAGGAACGGGTCGAAGTTCTTGACGAAGATGCTGCCGGCGGTGCACTCAGGGTCGGGACCCGCCACGCCGAAGTCCCCCGACGTCGGACAGAGGCCGACCTTCAACCAATCTCCCGATGCGGCTTCGGTCGATCCACCGAGATCAGCGCCGTTGATCTCGACGTTCAGCGCCGTCACTTCGACGGGCTCCAAGCCTGCGTAGGCAATCGACAACCCGTCCACGATCACCACACCGGAGTGTCGACCGTTCGGTGTCGACACCACGGTGTCGCCGGTGACCTTCAGCAAATCGAAGCCGCCAGCGGAGCCGTCGACGAAGTGGACGTATCCTCCGAACTCGACCGTGAATGTGTCTCTGTTGCCCGCCGCACCCCTCAGCGACTCGGCACCCGAGAAGGAGACTCCTGCGACCGAGCCGCTGCCCGAGCCGGAGACCGTCCACGTCGTGTCGGCCGTCGGGCCACCGACGGTATCGTCACCGGCACCGCCGTTGAACGCTACGGGGACCGGGAGCGAGCCGCCGGCCGTCGAGACGGTCAAGGTGTCGTCACCGGCACCACCGGCGATCGCGACCGAGCTCACACCGTCGAGTGACACCGAGTCGACCGTGCCATCAGCTGCTACGAGATCGACGCTGTTCGTCGCGGCGTTGAACCGGATCGTGACGTCGAGCGACTCGCCGGGTCCGGCGGTCGCCGTTGCGACCCCATCGACGATCGTCCACCGGCTCGCTGCCGTCGGCTCGACGATCAGGTCTGTCGCCGCCGGATCGGTCACAACCGGGTCAACGATCGGATCGATCAACTCGACGATCGGATCTGTCGCAGCCGGGTCGGTCACAACCGGATCAACGATCGGATCGGTCGACTCAACGACCGGATCGGTCGACTCAACGACCGGGTCCGTCGACTCAACGATCGGGTCCAACTCGACCACCGGGTCAGTCACCGTCGACTCAACGATCACGGGGTCGGGCTCGACAACTTCGACGACGGGTTCGGGTACCGGCGCAGGAGCCGGACCGGACCGCGTTTCGCCGACGGACAGGTACTCGTTCATGAGGCCGCCGCTGGCGTGGCTCTCGCCGACGACATGACCCATTTCGTGTCGCACGACCGTGATCAGGCTCATAGCACCCCAGCCATGCCCAGCCGCGGATACGTCGATCTGGATCGAGTTCCCTGACGCGCTACCGAGCGCGAGGTCCGGCAGGTCGGCGATGGACGCGGAGACGCCGGAGAGATCGGCGCCGGGAATGGCGGCCTCCCACTCGCTTCTCGCTGTCGACATAGCGCTGTTGAGTTCACCTTGCGACAGTGCTGGAGGGACCGGCGCGTCCGGCGCCGGGGCCGTGGCTGCCGTCATGAACTCCACGTCCTGTGCGGCCGAGGCGCCCGAAACACCAGTGGGTGCTACGAGCAAACCAGCGACGAACGCCAGCGTCATCATCAGCTTCAGTGCCAGACCAGCTGGACCCTCACTCGAGCGTCGCCCGCTGCGATGCCAGCGCGCCGCGTCAGATGCGCGGCGGTGGTCTGTCGACCCCGCAACGCTTCCTGACTTGCTACGCATCGGCTCCCCTGCCTGTGCTCCAAGAAATGACTCAAGTGCTGGCCTACACCTGCCGATGAGCGCAAGTCAAGAAGAAAGCCGAAACTTCACCAAGAGCGGCTCGAAGATTCATCTCGGGTGATCCACCCATCAGGTGGGAGCCGGAAACGGTCGCACTGCTCGTTCACAACCCCCAACTCAGTCCTGCCGTCGAGACGAGTGTCGACTGCTCGTCGAGGGTCCGGGCGAGGTGTTTAGTCAACGTTTACGTTGGCTATTCGTTGTCCTGCTCGCACCGCACGGAGTACCCTGAGAGTGTGCCAGCCCCGAGAACCGCGACGAGACCACACCACCCACGAGGGTGGAGTTTCGACATCAGATCAGGCGGAGTCGTGGTCGCTCGGCACACCCCGAGCGGTGCTCGTATCACGGCCTCATTGGTACTTCGCGCCGGGCGGTCCGGTGCCGAATTCCGGGTGATCCGATTCGAGCACACCGTCGCCGACGGAGTCGTCAGCGACGGTCCACCGGCTCCGATCGAGTGGCTCGAGCACACGGCCAACGACCCCGGAATGATGCAGGTCATCCTCGACTCGCTGCACCACGCATCAGTCGACGCGGGGGAACCGCTCCCGATGCAACTGCCCCCGGCGATGCTCGAACGGCGGGACCGACCCGACGCGTTCTACTCCCACGTCGCAGCTCTCGTGCGCATCTGCAACACGAACCGAATCTCTTACGGACCGCGCCTCGCCGTCGACAACAACGTCTCCGAAGGAACGGTTCGCAGCTGGGTTCACGAAGCCCGACGACGCGGGTTCCTCGATCAGCCGCGGAGCGACTGAAACGGGGTGTTCAGAAGTCGCGCTTCTCGCGGATCTTGGCTGCCTTGCCCTTGCGATCGCGCAGGTAGTACAGCTTCGCCCGGCGCACGTCGCCACGCTTGACGACCTCGATCTTCTGAACGGTCGGCGTGTGCAACGGGAAGGTGCGCTCGACACCCACGCCATAGCTGAGCTTGCGGACCGTGTAGGTCTCCTGCAGTCCGCCGCCCTGGCGACCGATCACGTCACCCTGGAACACCTGGATGCGCTCCTTGCCGCCCTCGACGACGCGGACGTGCACCTTCAGCTCGTCACCCGCCTGGAAGTCGGGGATGTCGTCGCGGAGCGAGTCGTTGTCGATGAGGTCAGTGGCTTTCATGGCGTCTACCTGCGATGTGTGATGAACTGAGAAAACGGACGCGGAATCGCGCCGACGTGGCCCGTCAATGATACGGGACGGCAGGGAACTCTTCCAACAGGCTCGCGTCATCTGTCGAGAGCCCTCCCATGTGTTCGATCAGGTCAGGTCGGTCTCGAAGCGTGCGGTGGAGCCGCTGCGCCCGCCGCCACCGCTCGATTCGAGCATGGTCGCCGCTGCGCAGGACGTCGGGCACTTCCCAACCGCGAAAGTCCGCCGGCCGGGTGAACTGAGGCTCCTCGAGCAGACCGGATTCGCCGAAGCTCTCGGTGACCGTGCTGACGGCGTTCCCCATCGCTCCGTCGCGTAGACGGGTGACTGCCTCGATGACCAGGCACGCCGCGACCTCACCCCCGCTGAGCACGACGTCACCCACGCTGACTTCGCCGTCGACCAGATGCTCGCGTACTCGATGGTCGACGCCTTCATAACGCCCGCAGAGCAGGCTGAAGCCGTCACCGGAGGCCAACTCCGCAGCCATCGCCTGATCGAACGCTCGTCCGCCAGGTCCGAGGAGCAGCAGCGGACGCGGTGGATCGACGGCCTCGACCGCGTCGAAGATCGGCTGTGCCCGCATCACCATGCCCGCTCCCCCACCGAATGGAGCGTCATCGACCGTGCGATGGACGTCGGTCGCTTGTTCGCGGATGTCGTGGCAACGCAGGTCGAGCAGTCCCTGGCCCCGAGCCTTGCCGAGCAGACTCCCGGC
Organism: Actinomycetes bacterium; assembly: GCA_031426215.1. GTDB lineage: Bacteria > Actinomycetota > Acidimicrobiia > Acidimicrobiales > Ilumatobacteraceae > Sva-07. The sequence continues at coordinate 43,489 of JANPKU010000174.1, read as the reverse complement.
GCAGAACTGGTCGACCAGACCGGGGAACAGCGAGAACACGTCGATCCGCAGGACCCTTCCCGGCTCGCCGAGAATCGGGCTGGGCGAACCCGGCATCAGGAGTACAGGTCGAACAGGCCGTCGGGAGTGTCGACCGTGATCGTGTCGTCGTCGATCGACACGACGAAGTTCGACGGAACGAGTGCGCCGCTGTCGAGTTCGAGCAGATCGGCGGCCGGGTTGGCCAGCACGGACACACACACACCATGATCGGTGCCGTCGGATTCGACCACGCGGCGCCCGATCATCTCGTGCACCCAGAGGGCGTCGGGATCGTCGATCGGATGCCCACGCAACGCTCTGTTGGCGTATTTCTCTGCGGCCGTACGGTCGGCGATCTGTGCGAACTTCACGACGCGCCGGCCACTGGAAGCGACACGAGACGTTTCGACCACGAGCCGCTCACCGTCGGCGAACAACTCGCTGCCAGGTGCGACGCGGGCATCTGAGTCGGACAGCAGCTGCACGAACACGTCGCCGCGCAGTCCGTGCGCCCGGCGAATGTGACCGACCTCGAGGAGGCCGTCGTCGGTCACGGCTGGCGCTCAGTCGTCGAGAAACTCGATGTCGATCTCGACATCGTCTTTGCTCGCAGCTGCTCGGGCGACAGTTCGGATGCTCGACGCAGTGCGGCCTCGACGGCCGATCACGCGTCCGAGTTCACCTTCACCAACGCGCACGTTGAGCGTCGGGCGGCGCCCGGAGTCGTCGACTTCGACCGTGACGGATTCGGCATCGTCGACGAGCGACTTCACGATGTGCGTCAGGACTGCAACAGCGGTGGGCGCAATGTCGTCGTACGACTCGTCGGCATCAGCAGCGCTGTCGGTGTCGACGTCGCTCACTTGCTGGCCTTGGCAGCCTCGAACTGATCGACGGCGCCCGAGATCTTGAGGAGCTTCGCGACCCGCTCGGTCGGCTGCGCACCTTCGGCCAACCACTTCGCTGCCTTGTCGTTGTCGACGGTGAGCACCGACGGGTCCTGACGCGGGTCGTAGTGCCCGAGGATCTCGATGAAACGTCCGTCACGCGGCGAGCGGGCGTCGGCCGCGACGATGCGGTACTGAGGTTGCTTCTTCTTGCCGATGCGGGTGAGCCGCAGCTTGACTGCCATCTGAAATCGCTACTCCTGGGTGCAAATGAGAACGCTGGAATGCTAGCGGCGGGCACTCGAATCCCCTCGCCGAACCGATCCGGCAATCGGGGAAACCGTGGGTTTACCGTTTGGGAAATCCCGGAAGTCCCGGCATGTTCGCCATGCCAGGCAGTCCCGGGATGTCGATGCTGCCGGTCGAGTTCGGATCGAGCAAGCCCGGTGGAAGACCCTTGCCCTTGTTCGCAGGACTGGTGCGACCCTGCTTTCCCTTGCCGTTCTTGCCTTTGCCGCCACGGCCACCGCTCGGGCCTCCGAGGCCCATCTTCTTCATCATCTTCTGCATCTCGCCAAACTGCTTGACGAGGCGGTTGACGTCGCCGACCTCGGTCCCCGAGCCGCTGGCGATTCGTTGACGACGACTGCCGTTGATGATCGCCGGCTGCGCACGTTCTTGGGCGGTCATCGAGCGAATGATCGCTTCGATCGGCTTCAGATCGTCATCGTCGATCTTGGCGCCCTTGAGTTCCTTGGGCATCCCCGGCAACATGCCCATCAGGTTGCCGAGCGAGCCCATCTTCTTGATCTGCTGCATTTGCTCGAGAAAATCGTCGAGAGTGAACTGCCCCTCCATGAGCCTCGCCGCGGCCTGCTCGGCCTGGTCGGATTCGAAGGCTTGCTCGGCCTGTTCGATCAGGGTGAGCATGTCGCCCATCCCGAGGATGCGCCCGGCCATGCGGTCGGGATGGAACTGTTCGAACTCGGTGAGTTTCTCGCCCGTGGAGGCGAATGCGATCGGCCGGCCGATCACCTCCTTCACCGAGAGCGCAGCACCACCTCGGGCGTCGCCGTCCATCTTCGACATGATCACGCCGTCGATCTGGAGTGTCTCGTGGAAGGCCTGCGCGGTTTGGACCGCGTCCTGACCGGTCATCGCGTCGACGACGAGGAACGTGTAGTCGGGCGTGACCGCGGCGGAGATCTGCCGGACCTGTTCCATCATCTCGGCGTCGATCGACAGACGACCGGCGGTGTCGACGATCACCACGTCGCGTCCGAGGCGCTTCGCCTCCTCCAGACCGGCCGCCGACGCTCGCACGGGATCAGAGGGGTCGGAGAACACGGGCACGTCGATCTGGCGCCCCAGCGTGCGCAACTGCTCGACGGCGGCCGGACGCTGGAGGTCGGCACCGACGAGCAACGGCTGGCGTCCCTGACCCTTGAACCACGCGGCCAACTTCGCCGAGTTGGTGGTCTTACCGGAGCCCTGCAGCCCCGCCATCAACACCACGGTGGGCGGCTTGGATGCGTAGGTGATCGAGAGCGTCTCGCCACCGAGGGCGCGGGTGAGCTCATCGTTGACTGCCTTGACGACCTGCTGGGCAGGATCGAGCGCCGAGGAGAGCGTGGCGCCGATGGCGGCTTCGCGGATGCGATTGCAGACCGATCTGACGACGGTGAGGTTGACGTCGGCTTCGAGGAGGGCCGTGCGGATCTCCTTCATCACCTCGTCGACGTCGGCCTCGGTGAGCCGGCCCTTGCCGCGGATCTTCTTGACGATGCCTTCGAGTCGGGTGGACAGATTGTCGAACATCAGGCGACCGAGGCTACCCGTCGCGTCTTGCCCGGCGAGGGTGAACGGTGACTCGACCGCTCGGTGCTCACCCGATCGAGACGACGGCGGTCACGATTCCGACGTCGACCGCGACATTCACTCGCGACATGTTGAAGTCCTCGGTGACCGCGAGGTCGACACCGTCCTCACGCACGACCCGAAGTGAGAGACCGCGAGATTCGAGCAGGGCAGCTGCCTCCTCGACACCGAGGCCCTCGATGCCACTGGTGTCCGCATCGACGACCGACACCGGTGGCTCCATCGAAACCGGCGGCTCCACCGGCAGTGGCAGCGGCTCAGGCAGTGGCTCACCGACCGGCGTCTCGACGACCACGAGGAACTCGTCGGTGACGGCAGGCACCGTGAAGACACCGTCGTCGGACGTGGTGAACGAGTACGCCGGGATCAACCACACCGATCCGTCGTCGTCCATCGACCACCACAGATCGGCCTTCACGTCGACCAACGTGGCGACCATCGGCTCGACCGGGATCGTGTCGGTCGGAATGGTGTCGGTCGGAATGGTGTCGACCGGGATCGGGTTGACCAGGATCGTGTCGACCGGGATCGAAACTGGCGATTCGACCGGCTCCGGCAACGTCTCGGATGGCATCGATGCCGGCTCGGTCGGGGCCACGGTGGGCGCTCCAGCCGTCGTCGCTCGACCCTCGCCGACGGACTCATCGCTGGTCGTCGCCGTGTCGTCGAGGAACACGCCGCCGCGGTACCAGTTCGTCTGTTCGTCAAGCCGCTCGATGGCTTCGTCGACGCCGATGAGCGGGTACGGGCCTGCAGCAACCGGGGTCGCGAGCACCCCGTTCATCCATTGCAGCGCTCCGTTCTCCCCGTAACCGAATCCCCAGGCCACCGGTGAACGCTGTCCATCGAGTTCGGTCCACGCCGTCACGCTCGCCGCATAGTCGTCGGCGTACGTCTCGAGTTCGAACTCCTCGGGATCCTGGCCCAGCTCGACCAGGAGATCGGTCACGAGTTGCTCGGCCTCTTCAGCCGTGGGAACATTCACCGGCGCGATCGGCTCGGGGCACGTCACTTCGCTGACCGTTCCATCGCTCGAGACCGATTCTGCGCAGCCGACAGACGTACTCGTGGAGTTGTTCCAGGCCGGTGAGTAGTTGAAGTTCAGCTGAGCGTCGTCGCTGATCGTCAACGAGGGAGCCGACCCGTCGTCCGGCCCTACCCGCCACCGCAGCCCGTCGACTGTCGACCCGCCACCGGCCACGGGTTCCCCGGCGACGCCGAGCGCCTCCGCGAGCCGACTGATCACCTCGGTTTCGAGCGCCGGGTCGGCCGGATACTGGTACCCGGTCGACTGGGTCGGCAGAGCGGGGAAATCCGGTCCGAGTTCGAACGTGTAACCAGCGAACGCCGGCATCGACGTCATCGCCGCGTCACCACCGGCCACCCGGGACTCCGCCGACTCCGCCGATGCTGCCGTCGGTGCATTCACGATGCGGATGGGCCGCGGAGGCTGCAACAGCGAGGCTGCTTCGTCATCGGCCGACTGGCCGCACGCCGCGAGCAACAACATCGCCGAAGTCGCAGCGGCCACGAGGGTGGTGAGTCGAGAGCGTGTCATGCAGTTTCGACGTTGCCCGATGCCCATTGGTTCCACGGACCGAGAAAATTCAGAGCGGTGTCAGTTCCGCGGAACTTCGTTCCACGGAATCACCTTGTCGACGCGGGGTTCACCCGGAAGCCCGAGCACCTGTTCACCGATGATGTTGCGCAAGATCTCGGACGTGCCACCCTCGATCGAGTTCGCTCGAACACGCATGAACGAGTAGCGCGTTCCGTGCATCGTGCCGCTGATGTCGAGATCGCCGGGCCGCCGAAACGTGTAGTCATAACCGATCAGGGCGTCGGCGCCCATAAGGTCGACGCAGAACTCGTACAAGGGCTTGTTGAGTTCCGAGAACGCCAGCTTGGCGATGGTCATCTCGGGGCCGGGGTTCCCGGCCTTGGCGTTCTCGCCCGCCCGGCGGTTGGTCAGCCGGTTCACCTCGGCCTGGCACCACAGCTGCATCATGCGGTCCTTGCGGGCACCACTCTGTTCGGACGGGTCCAGCCCCTTCCAGATCTCGATGGCGTCGTTGGCGGCAGCGCCCCGTCGTGCAACCGAGCCGCTGCCGGCGCCGCCGCCCGTACCGATCGCGTTGCGCTCGTTCATCAGCGTGGTCAGGCTGGCCCGCCACCCTTCGCCGACGTCGCCGATCCGATGGGCGTCGGGGATGCGGGCGTCGGTCATGTAGACCTCGTTGAACTCGGCTTCGCCGGTGATCTGGCGGAGTGGCCGCACCTCGACACCGTTGGCGTGCATGTCGAGCGCGAAGTAGGTCATGCCCTTGTGCTTGGGGGCATCAGGATCGGTCCGAGTGACGAGCATCCCGAAATCGGCGAGGTGCGCCATCGTGTTCCACACCTTCTGACCGTTGACGATCCACTCGTCGCCGTCGCGCTCGGCCTTGGTGGCGAGCCCGGCGAAATCCGAACCTGCACCCGGCTCGGAGAACAGCTGACACCAGATCTCCTCACCGGTGAACATCGGCCGCAGGAATCGCTCCTTGGCCTCGTGGCTGCCGTGGGTGACGATCGTGGGCCCGGCGAGCGCCATGAAGAACGTGACCGGCTCGGTCGGCTTCGCTCCTGCCTCCCGCAGACGGGTGTCGACGATCTTGTTCAGTTCGGGCCGCACACCCAGTCCGCCGTAGCCCTTGGGAAAGTGCACCCACGCGAGCCCGGCGTCGTATCGGGCACCGCGAAAGGCGACGTTGTCCATCGTCGTCGGATCGTTCGTGGCGAGGAACGCGTCGACCGTCTCGGTGACCATTCGAGTATCGGGATCAGTCGTTCCAACGTCGGGTCGCGATTCGAGAGTCGTCATCCCCCCACTCTGTCAGGCCACGTCCGCCCACCCATCATTCCGAAACTGCCCGGTTTGGTGACGGTGACCGTCACCAAACCGGGCAATTTCGGTCGCTTGGGGAGACCGTGGTCAGGGGTTGACGAGCGCGGACACGAACTCGTTGGGATCGAAGGGGATCAGGTCGTCGATCGTCTCACCGATGCCGACCAGTTTCACCGGGATGCCGAGTTCGGTCTCGATCGCGAACACGATGCCCCCCTTGGCCGAGCCGTCGAGCTTGGTCAACACCACGCCCGTCACGTTGGTGGCCACGCCGAACTCACGGGCCTGGGTGAGACCGTTCTGGCCCGTCGTCGCGTCGATCACCAGCAGCGTCTCGGTGACCCGGCCAGCGCCCTTCTCGGCAACACGACGCACCTTCTTCAGCTCTTCCATGAGGTTCGACTTGGTGTGCAGACGACCGGCGGTGTCGGCCATCACCAGCTCGATGTTGCGAGCCGAGGCTCGCTCGACACCATCGAAGATCACCGAGCTGGGGTCGCCGCCTTCGGCACCCCGAACGATCTCCGCACCTGAGCGCTCGGCCCACGTCGTGAGCTGCTCGGCTGCGGCAGCACGGAACGTGTCGCCGGCAGCCATCAGCACCGTACGGCCGTCCCGGATCTGTTGATTCGCCAGCTTGCCGATGGTGGTGGTCTTGCCGACACCATTGACGCCGACGAACATCCACACGTTCGGGCTACCCACCTCGCCCGGCTCGAAGGTCAGCGACCGGTCCGAACCCTCGAGCCGCGACACCATCTCGGCCTGCAGTTCGTCGAGCAAGCTCTGCGGTTCGGTGATCTCCTTCGCCGCCACCTTGGCACGAAGACCGTCGATCAGCTCCGTGGCGACCCCGACGCCCACGTCGGCACGCAGCAGCGCCTCTTCGAGGTCCTCGAAGCTCTCCTCGGTGATCGCGCTGCGGCCCAGTACCCCGGCGAACGCACCGGTGAACGCGGAACGCGCCTTGGACAGTCGATCCCGCAACGATGCCGGTTCGGCGGGCTCCTCGTCGACTTCCGGTTCGTCGAGTTCTCCTGGTCGTTCCTCGACGAGCACTCCTGTCGAGGCGTCGCGATCCGTCCTGGGCGGCGGCGCCTCAGGGCGAACGCCCCGCGACGGTCGCGACGCCGTGCGACCAGCGTTGCGTCGATTGACGACGACCACACCGATCCCGAACGCCACCACGAGGACGGCAAGGATCAGGAAAATGACTTCGATACCCATCGCGGCCCGACGCTACCGCCGCTGCGCTGCCGGCAACCTCGCCTTCTCTGTGAGCGCCGACGTCGTCCGAGTGCGTTGTCGCTCACTCAGAAGACGAACTCGGCTTGGAGGAGCCAGGGGGAATCAGGGCGCGGCGGTGGCGATGCGCTCGGTGACCACCTTGCTGGAGCCTCCCGGCTGCATGCTCACCCCGAGCAAGCAGTCGCCGGCCTCCATCGTGCGCTTCTGGTGCGACACCACGATGAGCTGCGCATCCTTGCGAAATTCCTGGATCAATCCGAGGAATCGATGCAGGTTCACGTCGTCGAGCGCCGCTTCGACCTCGTCCATCACGTAGAACGGTGACGGTCGTGAGCGGAACACGGCGAACAGGTACGCCAGCGCGGTGAGGCTGCGTTCACCACCCGACAGCAGCGACAGCTTCTTGACGTTCTTGCCGCTGGGCTTCGCCTCGACCTCGATGCCCGTGTCGAGCATGTTCTCAGGGGCGGTGAGCGTGAGCTTTCCGACGCCGCCGGGGAACAGCAGACCGAACAACTGGGTGAAGTTCTCGCTCACATCGGCGAAGGCAGATGCGAACACGTTCTGGATCTCGGCATCGACGGCGGCGATCACACGAGAGAGCTCGCGGCGAGTCGATCTGACATCTTCGAGCTGCTCCTCGAGGAACGTGTGTCGGGTCTGGAGTTCGTTGAACTCCTCGAGAGCGAGCGGATTGATCGGCCCGAGCAGGCGGAGCTCGCGTTCGAGTTCTCGCACCCGACCTGGCGCGGTGGCGCCGTCGGGCAACACCGGCATCGGAGCTGCCTCGGCCACTGCGGGTTCGATGTCGAGTTCACGTCGCAACGTCTCGATGGCGGTCTCGAGGCGCAGTTTGGCTTCGGCTTCGCCCAGCTCGGCCTGGCGCGCACGTTCACGGGACGCGTCGAGCGCTCGTTCCTTCTCCGTTCGCTGGCGGCGGTGCTGGTCGAGTTCGGTGGTGAGGCCACGCACCTCGTCGCTCTGGCGGCGGCGCTGCTCGACGAGTTCGGTGTGCACCACTTCGATGACCTCGCGATGGCCGGACACCCGTTCGGTGAGTCGGTCGATCGCTCCGATGTCGCGCTCGATCGTCATGCGTTGGTCTTCGGCGGCGATCCGCGCCTCGGCGTCCGCGGCGAGGCGGCATTCGGTCTCGTCGAGACGTCGCTCGAGCAGCTGTTGACGTTCGTGCAATCCCGCGTTGTGCACATCGAGGTCTTTGCGACGAGACGCCAACGCTGCTGCGCGCGATTCGAGTTCGGCACGTAGCTCACCACGGGCGCGTGCAGCATCGGCTTCTGCTTGCTCGTCGGATTCGAGCGCCGGGAGCAGCGCTTCGAGTTCGCTGATGCGCTGTTCGTCGCGGACGATGTTGGCGGTGACGTCGTCGATCGACCGTTCGAGATTCTCCAGCTGTGCTGCGGCCTCCCGGTGCTCGCGCTGGGCTCGGGCCAGACCCTCGGACGCTGCGCTGAACCGTGCGTCGTTGGCGTCGAGACGTCGCACCAACTCGGCCTCGACCGCCCGCGCTGCGTGCAGCGCTCGTTCGGCGGCTGCGACCGCCTCGGTGGCCCGCTGGAGTTCACCGGTCGCCGTGCGGGCCTGTTCGAGGGCGTCGTCGAGCGCCGCTGCTGTCGCTCCGCTCCCGGCAGCGCCGACCCGCCAGCCGCTCAGCCCGAACCGGTCGCCGCCGGCGGTGACGACCACCGCGTCGGGATGACTCAACGCCGCATCGACGGCAGCGCCGAGATCGTCGACCCGTACGGCCGACCCGAGGAGCCCATCGAGCAGAGCGTCGACGCCCGGCCGAGACGATCGAGCGTGTGGACGTACGGCGTCGCCGATACCGGGCCTCGGTTGGCCTGCGGGGCGAGTACCGAGAGCGATCACGGCGCCTGACGTGTCGGAGCTGCGCAGAGCATCGAGTGCACGCCGCCCTGCCGACGGATCGTCGACCACCACGGCAGTGAGCGACTCACCTAGTGCAGCCTCGACGACGGGTTCCCATCCGGCGTCGATTTCGATCAATTCGAGCAACGTACCGAGCACTCCATCGACGCCGGCGAGACGCTCAGCGCCCGCCCGCGCCCGCGCGGCATCAAGCGCGAGTTGGAGCGCCTCGACCCGAGCCGAACACCGCGACGCCTCCTCGGCCGCATCGTTGCGCAACGATTGACGTACCTCGTGCGTGGACAGCGCCTCGGCCCGAGCCGTTTCAGCCGACTCGACCTCGGCGACCAGCGGCTCCTCGATTGCACCGGCCTCGTCGCACTCGGTGCGGAACATGACCGCCCGTTCCGCGCTGGCGTCTCGCTTCTCCGCGAGCGAATCGAAGCGTTGGCGCGCACGTCGTAGGTCGCCGATGGAGCGTTCGAGCGACGATCGCACCGAGCGCATTTCGCCACGCACCTCGGCCGCAGCACTGGCTGCTTGGGCGCCGGTCTGGTCCGACCCGACGGCCTCCATCATCTTCGAGCGTTCGACCCGGAAGCTCTCCTCGTCGGCGATCAACGCTTCGGAGGCGGGCTCGATCTCGGCGAGGGCAACGATCACGTCGTCGAGTTCGGTCCGAAAGCGCGCTGCGTCAGCCTCGAGATTGGCGACCACGCCGGCGTCGAGCAACTGTCCCTTGTCACGCTCCAACGAGCGGCGACGCTCGACCAGCACCGCTGACAGCCCTCGCGCTCGCTCTCGAAGCTGTTCGACCCGCACGAGCCGGTCGCTCACGTCGCTCGCACCGCGCGCTGACAACTGTGCCTCGATGGCCATCACCTGCGTGTCGAGCGCGGCGAGCGCAGCTTTCAGCTCCGACTCTGCGCCGGCGCTGTCGAGTCGGGTGACCGCCAACGCTTCGAGCTTGGCTCGCCACGATGCGATCTCGCGACCCGACACGAAGGTCTTCACCTCGGTGAGTTCGGTGATCAACGAGCCGTGACGCTCGGCCGCCTGAGCTTGGCGTTCCAACGGCCGTAGCTGGCGGCGCACCTCCCGGAGGAGGTCCTGCACGCGGAGGAGGTTCGCCTCCGTGGCGTCGAGACGACGCTCGGCCTTCTCCTTGCGCTTGCGGAACTTGAGGACCCCGGCGGCCTCCTCGATGATCGCCCGCCGCTCTTCCGGTCGCGCGTTGAGCACGTCATCGATCTGGCCCTGGCTCACGATCACGTGCTGCTGACGTCCGACGCCGGCATCGGACAGCAACTCCTGCACATCGAGCAGACGACACGGCACACCGTTGATCGCGTACTCGGAGTCCCCGGTACGGAACAACACGCGCGTCACGGTGACCTCGTTGAACTCGACGCCGAGGAGGCCGTCGGAGTTGTCGATGGTGATGCTCACCTCGGCGCGCCCCAACGCCGGGCGAGAGGCAGTGCCTGCGAAGATGACATCGTCCATCTTCTGGCTGCGCACCGCCTTGGGCGCCTGGGCGCCGAGCACCCAGGCAATGGCGTCGACGACGTTCGACTTACCCGACCCGTTGGGGCCGACGACGACGGTGACGCCGGGTTCGAGCACCATTGTGGTGCTGTCGGCGAACGACTTGAACCCCTTGAGGTTGAGACTCTTCAGGAACACAGCAGCTGCGAAGTTACCCGGTGGAGGTGCCGGTGGCCTGAATCACCGTGAGCGTCGCCGGATTCAACGCTGACACATCGGGCACCAGTGGGTTCCTCGTCCGCCGGTCACCGCTCGTCGGATCCACCCTCGATCGCAGGTCAGGCAGCGTTCGCCGCCTCGCCCGTACACGCGGTGGTCGTCCTGGTACGAGCCGCCCTCGCCCATCAGGTCGACGTACTGGGCGTCGCCGAGCGTCGAGCCGCCGGCCTCGATGGCCTCGGTCAGCACGTCGACGATCGAGCGCTGCAGCGTGGCCAGTCGTCGCCGATCCAGACTGGATGCCGGGCGATCAGGCCGGATTCGGGCCCGGTGGAGGATCTCGTCGGCGTAGATGTTGCCGATTCCGGCCACCACGTGCTGATCGAGCAACAGTGGCTTGAGCGCCCGCGAGGTGGTGCCGAACGCACGCCGAAGTATCGGGGTGTCGAACGGTTCGGCGATCGGATCGACGCCGAGGCGGGCGAGTTCGGGAAGCTCGATCTCCACGTGTTCCGGGTCGAACACCACCACCTCGCCGAAGGTGCGCGGGTCGACGAACCACGCCTCGTTGCCGTCGTCGAGGTGCAACACGACGTGGGTGTGCGCTGGGCGCTCCGCCCGTGCGGGGGCGAGCAGGACCTGTCCGCTCATCCGCAGATGAATCATGGCCGTGTCGCCGGAGTCGAGCGGCAGCAGCAGGTACTTTCCCCGTCGGTCGGCAGCCTCGACGACGGTGTCGGTGAGCCCGGCGATGACCGCCTCTCGGGACGTGCGTCGAACCGACCGTTCGCGGCCGACCTCGACGCGCTCGATGCGACGCCCCACGAGGTGACGCTCGAGGCCACGCCTGACCGTCTCGACCTCGGGCAACTCAGGCATCCGGACCGCCGACGCTCAGACCAAAGCGAGGCATGCCTCGGTTGCCGCGATTTGCTCGGCGGCCTTCTTCGACCGGCCCGTTCCGACACCGAGCACCTCGTCGTCGACCAGCACACGAGCATGGAACGTCTTCGCATGATCAGGGCCGCGCGAGGAGACCTCGTACACCGGGGCACCACGGCCGAGGCGGGCACTCAGTTCCTGCAGTTGCGTCTTCTGGTCGAACTGTCCGATCGCGTCTGCCGAGTCGGGCATGCGCGGCACGACCAGTCGGTCGACCATCGCATAGGCCGCCTCGGCGCCACCGTCGAGGTAGACCGCTCCGAGGACCGCTTCGAACGCGTCGGAGAGGATCGACGGCTTGTCGGATCCACCAGCGGCGGCCTCGCCCCTGCCGAGCAGGATGTGCCCGCCGAGGCCCATCTCCTGCGCGACCTCTGCGAGGGCGATCGCGTTGACCACGCTCTTGCGCAGGTCGGTGAGCTGGCCCTCGGCGACCGGATACCGGTGATAGACGATGTCGGCGATCGCCCAGCCGAGGACTGCGTCACCGAGGAACTCCAAGCGCTCGTTGCTGATCGCGCCGGGAGTCTCCGCGCACCACGAACGGTGAGCGAGCGCCCGCTCGAGCAGTCCCCAGTCGCCGAACTGGTGGCCGATTCGAACCGACAGTTCCGCCAGACCGGGTGCTGGTTCGTGGTGGCCCGGCGTCGTCACTTGGCGGTCACCGGACGATCAGCTCGCCGTGGCGCGTTCGTGCACGTAGTCGATGGCATCACGCACCGTCTTGAGGTCCTCGAGGTCTTCGTCGTCGATGCGGAAGCCGGGGATCCGATCGCTGAGCTGCTCTTCGAGGGCTTCGACGAGTTCGATCAGTGCCAACGAGTCGGCGTAGAGATCATCGACGAACGACTGGCCCTCGGTGATGGTCGACGGTTCGATCTCGAGGATGTCGGCGAGTCGGTCGCGAACGATCTCGAAGATCTCGTCGCGCTCGAGTGGGGCGGAATCTGCTGGCACGGGCGCCGAGTGTAGTTCGGTGCGCAAATGAAACTGAGGGGTCTGACCCCTCAGTTTCATTTCAGGCTGCGTTGCCGGCGATCGCCGCGCGGATTTCGCCGACCATGTCGTGCTCGACCATGTCACGAGCCACCGCGATGCCGTTCGCGATGGCGGCCTCACCAGAGGACCCGTGGGCGATGATGCAGACGCCGTCGACGCCGAGCATCGCGGCACCGCCGTAGGTGTCAGGACTCAAGCTCTCGTACAGAGGCAGCAGCGCCGGCATCAGGGCGTCGGCATGCGGCTTGTAGTGCTCCTCGGCCGCGAACGCGTCGAGCAGAGCCTTGATGACCACCTTCATTCCGCCCTCGAGTGTCTTGAGCACCACATTGCCGGTGAAACCATCGGTGACGCACACGTCGAGATCGGCGCTCATCACATCACGACCCTCGACGTTGCCGACGAAGTTGAGGTGCGATGCGGCCGCGAGCAACTCGTAGGCGTCCTTGCGCAACGTGTCACCCTTGCCCGGCTCCTCGCCGATCGACAGCAGCCCGACGCGGGGTGCAGCGATGCCGAACCGATGTTTCGCGTACACAGAGCCCATCAAGGCGAACTGGACGAGCCATTCGGCCTGCACCTCGGAGTTCGCTCCGGCATCGAGCAGCACCGTCGGTGTTGCGCCAGGAACGGGGATGGGCGTGGCGATCGCCGGGCGCTTCACGCCGGAGATGCGGCCCATGCGCAGCAGTGCTGCGGCCATCGTGGCGCCGGTGTTCCCGGCCGAGATCATCGCACTGGCGCGACCGTCACGAACCGCTTCGGCGGAGCGCACGAGCGTGGAGTCCTTCTTCCGACGAACTCCCTGCGCGGGATCGTCGTGCATCCCGATGACTTCGGTGGCCTCGATCAGATCGAGGACCGTGCCATGAGCGCTGGTGCGGCCCGGAAGGTCGGCAGGGCCGACGAGAACGACAGGAATCCCCGTGGCCGCAGCGCGATGAGCTCCGGCCACGATCGGCCCGGGGGCGTCGTCGCCGCCCATGGCGTCGACCGCAACGGGCAACATGGGAGCGTTCAGCGGATCAGCCGACGTCGACGACGATGCGGTCGCGGTACCAGCCACATGACGGGCACACGACATGCGGGGTCTTGGCGTTACCGCATCGCGGGCACAAGCTGCGAGCTGGCGCGCTCAGGCGCCAAGCGCTCGCCCGACGGCTGCGTGTCTTCGACTTCGAGGTCTTCTTCTTGGGAACGGCCATCGTTCGCTTCCTGGTTCTCGGGGACGGTCATCGTGCGACCGGATCTGGATCGGGGCCCGATTCGGACGCACCGTGCCGCGAACGGCCGGATCACGTTATCGGGGGTCGACGCCGTTGCCATCGGCACCACGCACGAGCGCGCTCATTGACCATCGGGAACGAAGCCTTCGAGCGCTGCCCACCGCTCGTCGTTCACCGTCGAGTCACATGCACAATCGGTCGTATTGCGATCGACACCGCAGACGGGACAGAGGCCGGCGCAGTCATCGCTGCAGAGTCGTTCGTTCTCGAGCTCCAACAGCACCGTCTCGCGCACCAAGGGAGCGAGATCGAGCTGGCCATCTTCGATCAGGTACGCATCAGCGTCGAGCGGCTCGATCTGATACAGCTCGTCGACCGCACCGACAGCAGTTCCCGATACGTCGACGAGACAGCGCCGACACACCGTGGCCCAGTCGGCGCTGACCGTCCCGTGGACGTCGATCCCGTCGTGTCGCGCCGTCAGCCGGAGCTCGACGTGGACATCACCCACCAGGCGCTCGTGCACCGCCCCGAGTGGTTCGGCCTCGATGTCGACCACGACGTCTCGCACGGCGCCGGGCTGGCGCAGCAGCTCGACGGCGTTGATGCGCAACGGTCGCAACGGGTCTGCCACTGGACTCTGACGATCAGTGGTCCTGATCGAAGAACCCCTTCGTGGGGTCGTCTTCCTCGATCGTTCCGGTGTCATCGACGGCGCCGCCGATCGACAGGCGCTGACGGCCAGCTCCGACCGTCTTCTGCAGCTTGTCGAGCAAGATCTCGAACGAGCCGAGCCGCTGATCCAGGAAATCCTCGGTCTCGTGCTTCAAGCGACGAGAATCGGCCTCGGCGGTCTCCATGACCTGACGTGCACGTTGTTCTGCGGCACGCACGACCTCGGTTCGTTGCACCATGCGCTCGGCGCGCACCCGGGCCGATTCCAGCAGTTCGTCGGCCTCGCGCCGGGTCTTGGCCACGAACTCCTGACGCTCCTTGAGCATCCAGCGCGCCTGACGGAGCTCTTCGGGAAGGCGATGCAGCGACTCCTCGAGCAACTCGATCATCTCGTCGCGATCGATGCGCGGTGACGACGACAACGGCATGGTCGGCGCCGTGGCCACGATGTCGATGGCGCGCCGCAGGAGCGTTTCGGCGTCACCCACGTACCCGCCGGACGCCGCTGGGTCCGGGTACTCGTCATCGATGTCGTCGTAGTCGCCGTCGTCGTCGTAGCTCATGGTTGCTCAGTTCTTCGCGCTGTCGTTGACACGGCGCAGTGCATCGGCGACGTGCGCCGGGACGAGATGATCGATCGAGCCACCGTACTTCGCAATCTCACGAACGAAGCGGCTACTGATGTACCCGAGTTCGGGCCGGCAGGGAAGATACACCGTGCGCACACCGGTGACGGCGTGGTTGTTGTGCGCCATCTGCTGCTCGATCTCGAAATCGCCCGCCGTGCGCAGGCCCTTCACGATGAAGTCCACATCGGTGCGCTGCGCTGCTTGCACGGCGAGGCCGGTCTGTTCGACCACGCTCACCCCGGCGAGGTGAGCGAGGGCGGCGGTGGCCATCTCGACTCGTTCGTCGATGCCGAACAGACCTGACGACTTCGAATGGTTGTGCATGATCGCGACCACGACCGATCCCCACAGTTCATGGGCCTGTTCGATGACGTCGATGTGGCCGAGGTGGATCGGGTCGAAGCTGCCCGGGTACAACACCCGCAGTGACGTGCTCATTGGGTGAGAGACCCTACATCTGCGTCGACGTTCCGTTCGAGGAAGGTCACCCGGGTCCGTCCGTACTTCTTCTCGCGAACGACGCTCCAGCCGCTCGGCGCCGTGACCGTAGAACCGGATTCGGCGACGACGAGATCGACGCTCAGCCGACCGAGCAGGTCGTCCCAGGCGTCGAAGTCGTAGGGCGGATCAGCGAACACGATGTCGGCATCGATGGTGACCGCGACCGACATCGAGTCCGAGGCGAGCACTCGCGAACGGTCGCGCAGGTCGAGCGCGTCGAGGTTGTCGTTCAGCGCCCGCAACGCTGCACGGTCGCGCTCGACGAACACGCAGTGCCCAGCGCCTCGGGACAGTGCCTCGATCCCGATCGCCCCACTTCCGGCGAACAGATCAGCGACGAGCGCACCCTCGAGCACCCCGGCGCTTCCGAGCGAGTTGAAGATCGCCTCGCGGACACGGTCGGTGGTCGGTCTCGTCGACGTGCCGTCGGGCGTCACCAACCGCCGTCCACCCAGTTCTCCCGCCACGACTCGCATGCGCCGAGGATACGGCGACGATGCGGGCGATGAGTTTGGCTGCGCACAGGTCGCGTCGAAACTCACCGCAGTGCGCGATGCGAGCCAACGATCGACGGGCGACAACACTGGATTCGTGCTCGAACCGACGCCCCAGATCATCTGCATCGACTGCGGTGGGCGTTGCTTCTTGCTCACACACCC
Organism: Actinomycetes bacterium; assembly: GCA_031426215.1. Lineage (GTDB taxonomy): Bacteria > Actinomycetota > Acidimicrobiia > Acidimicrobiales > Ilumatobacteraceae > Sva-07. The sequence continues at coordinate 27,340 of JANPKU010000174.1, read as the reverse complement.
TCGCGAGGACGGGATCTGGGAACCCGGCGACGTCATCGCGTACCGCTGCGAGGACTGCCTCGATCGTTGGGACATCGTGATGTCCGACGAGGACGACGCTGAGATGGCCCGAGGCGACCAGCCCGACATCTGAGACCATTCTCGTGAACAAGGTGCGCACATACAGCGCATCTTGTTCACGAGAAGCGTTCAGGAGAAGCTGAGGAAGTTCAGCTCTTGGCGAGGAAGGCTTCGTCGGTCTCGGTGAACACCAGGGCGAGTTCGTCCGCCAGGCCGGGATGACGGTCGAGGTGTGGATCGGCGTCGACGATCTCGAACGCCGCCTTCCGGGCCAGCTCCACCAAGTTCCGATCGCGTCGCAGCGAGGCGAGCTTGAGGTCGCTGCGGCCCTTCTGCGACGTCGACATCAAGGTGCCCTCACCGCGAAGGTCGAGGTCGATCTCGGCGAGCTCGAACCCGTCGGTCGTCGCCACGAGCGCCTCGACACGAGGGTTCCCGATCGGGTCACCGCTCGCCCGGTTTACACGAGCCGGGGGTTCGTCGCGTTGCTGCGTCACGAGCCAACACGTCGAGGCGTGCGCGCCGCGACCGACCCGACCGCGGAGCTGGTGGAGCTGGGCGATACCGAAGCGATCGGCGTCGAGGATCGCCATCACGGTTGCGTTCGCCACGTCGACGCCCACCTCGATCACGGTCGTGGCCACCAACACGTCGACCTCGCCCGCCCGGAACGATGACATCGTGGCTTCCTTCTCCGCCGACGTCAGACGCCCGTGCAACAAGCCCAGACGGAGACCAGCGAGTTCGTCGTGCGCCAGCCGCTCGAACGTCTCCTCGGCCGATGCCACTTCGAGCTTCTCGCTCTCACCGATCAGCGGACACACGACGTACGCCTGACGCCCCTCGGCGACCTGAGAGCGCACGTCACCCCACACCTCGGCTTCGAGCAGCTTGCCCTCCGCCCACTTCGTGACGATCGGTGTTCGTCCCGGCGGCAGTTCGTCGAGCACGCTCACGTCGAGATCGCCGTACACCGTCATGGCCGCGGTTCGAGGGATCGGCGTCGCCGTCATCACCAGCATGTCGGGGACCGCCCCGCCGACGGTCTTGGCCCGCAAGGCTGCTCGTTGCTCGACTCCGAAGCGGTGTTGTTCGTCGACGACGACCGCACCGAGGCTCGCAAAGTCCACAGCGTCCTGGATCAGCGCGTGGGTGCCGATCACGATGTCGACCGAACCGTCGGCCAGACCGGCGAGCACGTCCTTGCGGTCGGCCCCGGTGACCCGGTTGGTGAGCAACTCGACCCGCAGCGGCCGGTCTCCGAACAGGTTGCCGGGATCAGGGACGCTCACGCCGTCGAGGAGCGCCCGCACACCGGTGGCGTGCTGCTCGGCGAGCACCTCTGTGGGCGCCATCAAAGCAGCCTGATGGCCGCCCTGCACTGCCACCATCATCGTGTCGACCGCCACCACGGTCTTTCCCGAGCCGACGTCTCCCTGCAGCAGGCGGTGCATCGGATGTGGTGCCGCGAGATCGTGTTCGATCTCGGCGATCGCACGCTGTTGGGCGCCGGTCAGTGGATACGGGAGCGCGTCGTGGAACCGCTGTACCAGGTCGCCCGACAGGTCATGGGCGATGCCGCGCTGATCGCGCTCCATCGCCCGCTTGCGCAACACGAGCACCAGTTGCACTCGGAGGAGTTCATCGAAGGCAAGTCGTCGACGGGCCTGCTCCTTGTCGCGTATCGACTCGGGCAGGTGGATGTTCGAGAGCGCATCGAAACGGGTGAGCATCCCGAGGCGCTGCAGTATCTCCTGCGGCACCGGATCGTCGATCCCGCGATCGCGGCACCGACGCAGCGCTTCTTCGACCCACCCTGCGATCTCCCAGGTGTTGATCTGGACCTTCTCGCTCTGCGGGTAGATCGGCACGATCCGACCGGTGCGATCGCCGATCAGGTCGACGATCGGGTTCGCCATCTGCAGGCCGCCTCGGTAGACGTCGGGCTTGCCGAAAAGTGCGATCTGCAGGCCCTCGTGGAGCTGGCGTTCGCGCCACGGCTGGTTGAAGAACACCACCTCCATGCGGCCCGACCCATCGCCCACGTTGACGTTCACCATCGTGCGACGGTTACGGGTGGCCCGCTTGCTCACCGAACGCACGGTGGCGAGCACCAGCGCCTCTTCTCCTGCGACGAGATCTGCGATTCGCGCCTCGTTGGACCGGTCGACCCAGCGCCGAGGGTAGAAGGTGACGAGATCGAGCAGGTTGTCGACGCCGATCGATGCCAGCGACGTGCGCTTCTTCTCCCCGACGCCCTTGAGCCGACCGACATCGATCTCGGCGAGGTCACGGTACGCCAGTGCGTTCACTCGACTCCGAAGAGGTACGGATACAGCGGCTGGTCGCCGCGGTGGACGTCGACGTGGATGTCGCCTCGATGGTCGCCGAGCCACCCGACGATCTGCGTGGTCACGGCGTCGTCGGCGTCGGCCCCGGTGATCATCGTGACGAGCTCGGCAGACTCCCCGACGATCGCGTCGAGCAGCAGCATCGCCACATTCTCCACCGACGGGGCCACTGCCACGATGCCGTCACCGCGCACCAGTCCGAGCCAGTCACCTTCGCTGATCGTGCCGGCACCGCTGGTGCTGTTGCGAACAGCCCGGGTCACCTCACCGGTGACCACCGAGGCAGCCGCGTCTGTCATCTGCGTTGCGTTGTCCGATGCCGACGCATCGGCGTCGTAGGCAACGAGCGCAGCGAGCGCTTCCGGCATCGACCGGGTCGGCACGACGATCACGGTCTTCTCGGTGAGGGCGTCGAGTTGCTCGGCCACCGGGATGATGTTCTTGTTGTTGGGGAGCACGACGACCTGGTTGGCATTGACGCGCTGCACGGTTTCGAGCAGTTCCGCCGTCGACGGGTTCATCGTTTGGCCACCGGTGACGACTCCCTGCACACCGAGCTGTGCGAAGAGCTCGACCAGGCCGCTTCCCGAACACACGGCGACGACAGCGGTGGTGACCACCGGGAGCTCGTCGGCAACCGGTGCCGCCAGCGCTGTGGACGCGAGCTCTGCCTCGCGCTTTGCGTGCTCTTCGTCGACCTCTTCGAACAGGTCGGTGACGCGGATCGACTTGGGGCGGCCTCCGAGCTCGAGCGCGACCTCGACGGCGGAACCGATCTCGTTGGTGTGGACGTGGCAGTTCCACAGTCCGTCGCCGCCGACCACGACGATCGAGTCGCCGATCGCTCCCCAGTGCTCCTTGAACTCGCGGATCCGATCGTCGGGTAGGTCGAGGAAGTACATCACCTCGTACCGCTGCTCGCTCACGTCGAGTTCTCCCGGCGCTGCCGCGTGACGGCGGGCCACCACGTCGAACACGGCCCCGACCGGTCCGGACGTGCCGTCGTCGGGCTCTGCGACCGGCAGCGGCTCGCCGTCGACGACGAACAACACGGAATCGAGCAACAGCAGAAAACCTGCGCCACCGGCATCGACCACGCCGGCGTCCTTGAGTACCTGAAGCTGCTCCGGAGTGTTGTCGAGCGCCAGCTTGCCGGCGGCACGGGCCGCACGGGCCACCTCCACGAGCGAGCCACCGGCGTCGGCGGCGACCTTGGCCGCCTCGGCGCTCTCGCGGCACACCGTGAGGATCGTGCCTTCGATCGGCTTGAGGACGGCGTCGTACGCTCCGGTGGCCGCCGCTTGGAGTGCTTCGGCGAACTTGGCGCCGTGGACGTCTGCATGATCCTTCACCGTGCCGGCGAACCCGCGCATGATCTGGCTGAGGATGACACCGCTGTTCCCACGGGCGCCCATGAGCGATCCGTGACTGATCGCGTCGCACGTGGCGTCGTGGTCGTCGTCGGCAGCGGTTTCCATCTCGGCGACGACGGCGTCGAGGGTGCGAGCCATGTTGGTTCCGGTGTCGCCGTCGGGAACCGGATAGACATTCAGCCGATTCAATCCGTGAGCGTGCTCGCGTACCGTGTCGCGGAATGTGCGCACCGTGTCTCGTAGCGCTGCGGTGTTCATCCGTTCCAGAGTGGGCACGATCCGCGAGCCTACGAGACCGCATCTCGATTGGGGTCTGACCCCGATCGAGATGACCACGATCGAGATCGGAGTGCGGCGTGGGGCCGACCGATCGCCTTGGTAGCATTTCATGGCTGTCCCGGCAGGCCGAGTCGTCGGTCGGGCATCCACCATCGTGATCGAGCCGGGAATCCGGCAGTTCTGCAGGAGAATTCAATGGCATCGAAATGTGAAGTGTGTGGCAAGGGCCCGTCGTGGGGCATGTCGGTGTCTCACTCGCATCGCCGCACCAAACGCCGTTGGAATCCGAACATCCAGCGGGTCCGCGCCAACGTGAACGGTGCCGCCAAGCGCGTCAACGTGTGCACGGGTTGCATCAAGTCCGGCAAGATCGTCAAGGCGGGCTGAGTTCCCGTCATGCAAGGGGTCATCAAGGCCTACGACCCGTCCACGGGTGACGGTCTCGTGATGTGCGACACCGACCTCGACGATTATGAACTGGCCGCCGATGCGCTGGCCGGTTCGATCTTTCGAATGCTGCGCCAAGGCCAGCGAGTCGTGTTCGACCTCGACGACGCCGGCTTCGCCACGCACCTGCGCCTCGGCTCCGAGGTCGACATGGCCACGCCCGGGGCCTGATCCACGCCGATCTTGCCCGGAGCTCTCCCGCAGGGACCTGCGAGATCGTGACTTTGTACCCACCGCTGTGTTTCGTCGATGGATGCCGCGCGCCCTACCATTGACGTAGGACCTCGATGTCGGCGAACGACGCGTCGGCCGACCACCACACGAACCTCAACCCCCGGAACTCAACGAGGAGTCACCAGATGAGCGGAACAACGAGCAACCAGCGCCTGAAGGACTGGGTGTCGGACTGGGTGGCAGTGATGCAGCCAGCGGACGTCTACTGGTGCGACGGCTCCGCTGACGAGTACGAACGCCTCTGCGAGCAACTCGTCGACTCAGGCACCTTCACCAAACTCGACGAGGCAAAACGCCCCAACAGCTACTGGGCGCACTCTGACCCGGGTGACGTCGCTCGCGTCGAGGATCGCACCTACATCTGCTCGGCCACCGAGGACGAGGCGGGCCCGAACAACAACTGGCGCGACCCCGCCGAGATGCGTGCCGAGATGAAGCGGCTGTACACCGGTTCGATGAAGGGGCGCACAATGTACGTCGTGCCGTTCTCGATGGGCCCGCTCGGCTCACCGATCGCCCACATCGGCGTGCAGTTGACCGACTCGGCCTACGTGGCGGTCAACATGCGCATCATGACCCGAATGGGCCAGGGTGCACTCGACGTGCTCGGCGACAGTGACTGGGTGCCGTGTCTGCACTCGGTCGGCGCACCGCTCGAGGCTGGCGCCGCCGATGTGCCGTGGCCGTGTGACGCGGAGAACAAGTACATCGTCCACTTCCCCGAGACCCGTGAGATCCAGTCCTACGGTTCCGGGTACGGCGGCAACGCACTGCTCGGCAAGAAGTGCTTCGCTCTGCGCATCGCCTCGGTGATGGCTCGCGACGACGGCTGGCTCGCCGAGCACATGATGATCCTCAAGCTCACCAACCCTCAAGGCGAGTCGAAGTACATCGCCGGGGCATTCCCGTCGGCATGCGGCAAGACGAACCTTGCGATGCTCGTCCCCACGATCCCCGGCTGGAAAGCCGAGACGGTCGGCGACGACATCTGCTGGATGAAGTTCGGCGAGGACGGTCGTCTGTGGGCGATCAATCCTGAAGCGGGATTCTTCGGCGTGGCGCCAGGCACGAGCTACGAGACCAACGCGAACGCCATGGACACGCTCTGGGGCAACTGCGTCTACACCAACACCGCGCTCACCGACGACGGCGACATCTGGTGGGAGGAGATGACCGACACTCCCCCGGCGCGTGCCACCGACTGGAAGGGCAACGCCTGGAACCCCGAGATCGACACTCCGGCCGCTCATCCCAACGCCCGGTTCACCGCTCCGGCCGAGCAGTGCCCGTCGATTGCGGCTGAGTGGGAGGATCCGGCCGGTGTGCCGATCTCAGCGATTCTCTTCGGCGGCCGCCGACGCACGACCGTGCCACTGGTGACCGAGGCGAACGACTGGGAGCACGGCGTGTTCCTCGGCTCGATCATGGCGTCGGAGAAGACTGCGGCCGCCGAAGGCGTGCAGGGTGAGCTGCGTTTCGACCCGATGGCGATGCTGCCGTTCTGCGGTTACAACTACGCCGACTACTTCTCCCACTGGTTGTCGATGGAGAAGGCCACCGATCCGGACAAGCTGCCCAAGATCTTCTTCGTCAACTGGTTCCGCCGCGGCGATGACGGTCGATACCTGTGGCCGGGATTCGGCGAGAACAGCCGGGTACTCAAGTGGGTGTTCGAACGGGTGAACGGCGACGCCGATGCGATCGACACTCCGATCGGCAAACTTCCGACGAAGGACGCCCTTGACACCGAAGGCCTCGAGATCGACCCAGCTGATCTCGACACGATCCTGTCGGTCGACGTCGATGGCTGGAAAGCCGCAGTGCCGCAGATTCGCGAGCACTTCGCCACCTTCGGCGACCGGCTTCCTGCGGTGCTCAACGTCGAAGTGGACGCCCTCGAAGCCTAACTCGCCGACGCCTGACTGTTCGCTCGAATACGGACGCGAAACGGCCCGGACACCACATGGTGACCGGGCCGTTCTGGGGTTCGAACTGGTTGGTGATCAGGCGTCGACGGTCAGCACGCTGACGGTCTTGCGACCCTTCATCTGGCCGAACTCGACCCGGCCGTCGACGAGGCTGAACAGCGTGTCGTCCTTGCCCTTGCCGACGTTCTTGCCCGGGTGGAACTTCGTGCCGCGCTGGCGCACGATGATCGTTCCAGCGGTGATCTCGCTCCCGCCGAAGGCCTTCACGCCGAGGCGCTGAGCGTTGGAGTCGCGGCCGTTGCGGGTGGAACCGCCGCCTTTTGTCTTGGACATGAGTGTTCTCCGTTCGGATCGGGCCGGTGCCCGTCAGACCGTGATCGAGGTGATCTCGACCAGGTGATACTTCTGGCGGTGGCCGTAGCGGCGATGTTGGTTGGTGCGGCGTTTGAAGGTGTAGCCGTTGATCTTCGGACCCTTGACCTGGCCGACGATCTTGCCGGTGACCGACGCGCTCTTGAGCTCGTCCGGGGTGGCGAGAACGGTGCTGCCATCGACCACCATGACGGGGGTCAGCGATACGTCGCTGCCTTCGTCGGCGTCGAGCAATTCAACTCGAACCTGCTGGCCCTGGGCCACTTTTTCCTGCTTGCCGCCTGAGGCGATGACTGCATACATAGCGCTGCCCGATGCTAGCGGCTGATCTGGTCGCCTCAACGTTCGCAGCGGCTTCACTCGCGTGCTGCGACGGCCTCGGACTCACGAGCGGCACCTGCGAAGACTCCTTTGGCCATCAACGAACTCTCGGCCGCACGCCTCGCCCGGTACACCCGTGCCCGTGCAGCGTGTATGCCCGGGTCGTCCGGGGCAGCCCAGCCGGCCAGGTCGACGAGGTGGCAGGCAAGGCGGTGATCTCCCGCCTCGGACAACGCCGTGGCCCGCTCGATCAGCACGCCCGCTCCCCCGGCGAGATCGGCCAACTCCGCCGCCAACACCGCATCGGGCGACGGCTTCAAGCGGCTCGCAGCGCCGTCCCACCAGCCCCCGAACTGGCGCCAGATGTTTCGGACGACGAACTCTGGTTCGTCGTACAACGGGCGCAGGTACGGCTTTGCGAGTACGTCATCGGGCACGTGCACGCAATGGATGATCGTGTCGAGCGACTCCCCCGCATTCATCAGGTCGACCACGTCGGAGACCAGTCGCTCGAGAGCGCCAGCGATGTCGCCGAGCACTCGTGTAATGCGTTCGCGTCCCTCGATCGGCAAGCCGTGCGCCGGCAGCAGCAGTTCGGGCTCGCGGTCGATCATCTCGCGGAGCGCCGCTGCCCACTCGATCGGATATCGCTGCACCTTCTGTGGGTTGCCGGCATTCGGGAAGTTCCAGATCACGAAGTCGCCGGTGAACAGCCACTTCTCGTCGGGCAGCCATCCCCACAGATGGTCGTCGGTCTCGCCACGGGCGTGGTGGAACTCGATCGTGCGATCGCCGACGACGAGGGTGTCGTGGTCGTCGACGACGTGGTTCGGCCGGGCGGTGGCTCTCGGGATGAAGTCGGGCGCTTCGCCTCCCATACCGAAGTCGCCACGTACGCCGCCGAACTGACGGGCGTTGATCAGCACGTTCCAGTCGTTGGTGTACGCGTAGCGGTCGAACCGCGCCTCGACATTGCGGTGCCCGACGACGGTCATGTCACCGAACGCCGCTGCGAAGTCGGGGCTGCCTCCGACATGATCGGCGTGGCCGTGGGTGTACACGAGGTGGGAGACCGCCGTATCGCTCCATCCGCGAATTGCGGCGACCACATCGCTTCCGGTACGAGCGTGGGACGCATCGAACGCAACCAGACCGTCGCCGGCGTCGAGCACGACGGAATGGCTGAAACTCTCGACGATCGCCAGGCCATCGGCCAGTTCCGACAACTCGTTGGTGACCCGGTTGACGGGTTCGTCGACCACGCCCGAGTCGATGATGCGCGACGACAGCGCGAGCAGATCAGCCATATGTGGACGTTAGATGTCGCACGAGTCGTCGACCGAGCCCGCGGAATCGGCGGCCCGAAACTCGACGGCGAGCGACTTCGACAACCGGCCCTTCGTGACCACGCGCATCGATTCGACCATGCCGATCAGCGTCGGGCTCACCAGGATCTGGAAGCCATCGTGGCGCAGCTTGCGGTACGCAGAGATGTTCTTGCCCTTGACGTTGGTGTCGACCGACACCTCGGCGACCTTGCCTCAACCGGTGGGGCGGATGAAGTCGATCGACATCGTGCCGCCGTTGCGTTCGAGCAGCTGTCGTGCCTCGTCGGTGATCTCGATGTCCATCATCACTCCAGCAGGGCGTAGTCGACCACCACGCCACGACCTTCACAGTCGGGGCAGATCTCGGAGTACTCGGTGAGCAGGCCCTCACCGATGCGCTTGCGGGTCATCTCGACGAGGCCGAGCTCGGTGATGTCGAACACCTGGGAGCGGGTCTTGTCGCGCGCCAACGCATCGCGGAACTTGTCGATGACCTTGGCGCGGTTGCCCTTGATCTCCATGTCGATGAAGTCGATCACGATGATGCCGCCGATGTCACGCAATCTCAGCTGCTTGGCGATCTCCTCGGCAGCTTCCATGTTGTTGTCGAAGACCGTCTGTTCGAGGTTCGACTTGCCCACGTTCTTGCCAGTGTTGACGTCGATCACCGTGAGCGCTTCGGTGTGCTCGATGATCAGCGAGCCGCCCGAAGGTAGCCACACCTTGCGATCGAGCGCCTTGTGGACCTGCTCGTGGATGTGATACTTCTCGAACACCGACAGGCCGCCGCCGCTGGCACCGTCGGATCCGACGCCGCCGTCGTAGAACTCGATACGGTCGGCCAGCTCCGGATTGAACGCACCCACGTAGTCGCGGATCTCGTGATAAAGCCGCTCGTCGTCGATCACCACACCTCGGTAGTCGGCGTTGAACTCCTCGCGGATGACCCGCACCGCCAACTCGGGCTCGCGATACAGCAGCGCCGGTCGCTGCGTCTTGGCCGCCTTCGCCTCGATCTGCTCCCACTGGCGCAGCAGGATGGTCATGTCGGCGACCAACTCGTCCTCTGTTGCCGTCTCGGCGGCGGTGCGCACGATCAGCCCGTGTTGGTCGGGCTTCACCCGATCGAGGATTCCGCGAAGCCGCTTGCGAACGTCGTCGGGCAACCGCTTGGAGATGCCGTAGGTCTTCGAGTTCGGGATCAGCACCACGAACCGACCCGGAAGCGACACTTCCTGGGTGAGCCGTGCTCCCTTGTGGGCGATCGGATTCTTGGTGACCTGGCAGGTGATCAGTTGCTTGTTCTTGAGGATGTCCTCGATGCGCGGATCCTTGCCGCCTTCCTCGATGTCCTCCGCGTCGTACTGGACGTCACCGCGATACAGCACTGCGTTCTTCGGGGTGGCGATGTCGACGAACGCCGCCTCCATTCCGGGAAGGACGTTCTGGATACGACCGGTGTAGATGTTGCCGTGGATCTGGCTGACGTCGTCGGCCGGCCGACTCACGAAATGCTCGATCAGGCTGCGGCCCTCGAGCACGGCGACCTGGGTCATACCGGACCGGACCTGCACCGCCATGAAGTACCGACCGATCGGCTTGCCGTTGCGCTCGCGCCCACGCCGCTGCTCGAGCGTCGCCTCGTCGAGCTCACCGCCCTCCGAACGAGCCTTCCCACGTCCGCGACCGCGTCGTGCCTTCTTCGCCCCACCGTCGCCCAGGTCCTCTGATTGCTGTGTGGAACCGCCGTTGGAACCCTGACCCGACCCGGCCTTGGTACCCGAGCCTCGTCGTCTGCGCCGTTGGTCGCCGCCTGATCGGGCGTCATCGTCCGTCGATGCCTTGACGGCTGCGGGGCCGGGAGGCGGCGTGGTCGGCATCGGCATCGTGTCGCCGATCCGCGGTTTGCGCACGAGTGCTCGCTCGGCGGCCTCAGCCGACGGCCGCCCCTGACTCATCGGCTCGGGTAACTCGACATCGTTGCGCTCGTCGACGTCGACGTCGAGGTCGTCGTCGTCGTCGACGTCGTCGTCGACATCGTTCTCGGCCTCGACATCCATGTCGACGTCGACGTCGCCGTCGGTCGCACCGCTTCCCTGTCCGCTCCCACGGCGCCGCTGTCCGCCACGCGAGCCGCGCCGGCGCTTCGAAGCCCCCGCCGAGCCCGATGCCGGGCCTGACCGTTCCTCAGATGCAGTGTCGCTGGTGACGTCGGCCGAACGCTCGGGGTCGTTGTGATCCATGGACGAAATGGTCCCTTCTGGGATGAGCAGCCACCAGGGCGCTCTGTGTGGCTCGAACCGTCCGCATGGTGCAGTGGGTTCGCGCCGATCGTGAACTCCGCCGGTTGACGGATTCGGAACCTGCGCTCGAGTCGGAGGCGAGCGCAACGAGAAGAACGACGGCCGACACGACCGCCAGTAACCAGGTCATCACACCAACCGACTGCACAGGCGCAGGGCCGTCAGCACGGACCGGTGCTGCGCTCGTGTTGGAGGTTGTTCGCGTGTCGATGACCACTCGACGGCCAATTCTACGCGCTCGAAGTGCTGTCCGAGGGACTGACCCGCGATTGGCGAGTACGGGCCATCAGCGCATTCGACGCATGTGGACCGACTGCGCCAGGCCGAACAGTGCGAAATAGACGATCAGACCCGAACCGCCGTAGGAGATGAAGGGCAGCGGCAACCCCGTCACCGGCATGATCTTTACGGTCATCGCCACGTTCTGGAAGGTCTGCCACAGCACCATCGAGAACACTCCGGCACAGAAGTAGGTGCCGAGCAGATCGCGTGACAGGTGCGCAATGCGCCAGATACGAACGAGAGCGATCACGATCAGTCCGAGTACGACAGCGGAGCCGACCAGACCGAACTGCTCACCGATTGCCGCGAACGGGAAGTCGGCCCACATCACCGGGATGTCGCGACCGTTGGTCAGCGGGCCCTGTAACCACCCTTTGCCCCACAGGCCGCCCGTCCCGATCGCGCGCATTGCGTTCTCGGCCTGGTACAGATCGTCGGCGTTCGCCGCATTGGGATTGACGAGCGCTCGGATACGAGCCGACTGATAGTCGTTGACGAGTCGTCCGACGAACGCGGCCAGCACGGTCGACACCGACAGCAGTGTGATCAGCGCGATGTAGCGCGCCTTGGCGCCGGCGACGAGCAGCACCCCCATCGCCATCGACACCAGGACCGAGGCCGAACCGAGGTCGGGCTGGATGATCACGAGCACCGCCGGCGCACCGACGATCATCAGCCCGCCGAGGAAGCGTGCATAGGACACCTCCTCGCTGCGCTCCTCTGCGAGATAGGCGGCCAGCATCAACAACGTCGTGAACTTCGCCATCTCAGCAGGCTGGAAGTTGAACGGCCCGAGGTCGAACGAGATGCGATCCTCGCCCGACGCGATACCGAGCAGGAACAGCAAGGCCAGGATCACCAGCGAGAGTCCGTAGAGAAACCGTGCGCGGTCCTTCCAGAATTCGTAGTCGACGGACATCACGACGAACATCACCACGGTGGCGATGATCGCGAAGACCACCTGACGGGTGGCGAAAGCGTACGGGTCGGCGCTGATCCTGGTCCTCGACGCCGAGAAGACCACGAAACACCCGATGACCGTGAGGGCGAACTGCACAGCCAGCAGGACCCAGTCGACATTGCGGCTCGGGTCGGCCGGACTTGCGCCGATGTTGCCGAGACCGGAGTCGGGCCGGCGGGAGAGGAACGAGGTCGCCACCGAGCGCTACTCGCTCGTGAGAACGTTGGAGAACCGACCGTCGTAGCAGCTCGTCTCGGACAACTGGCGGGGCTGGGCAGCCACCGTCGACGACGTGTCGAGCGCATCGGACAACCGGACCGGGTCGGCCTGCGTGATGCCCGACATCTGCAGGAACATGCACTTCACCACCGGTGCCGCAGCCTGCGATCCGTAGCCGGCCTTCTCGAGGTAGGCGCTGACGGTGTACGGCCGCGCCGGGTCGCGGCTGTAGGCGGCGAACGCCGACGAGTCGTTCCACGGAAAGTTGCCGGCGCCCTGTGCCGTGCCGGTCTTGCCGGCAAGTGGGATCGCACTTTCGGGGTAGTAGTAGAAGAGATTCTCACCGGTCGTCGAGTGGTAGAAGTCGCTCGTGGTGCCCTTGCCGTAGATCACGCGAGTGAGGCCACGGTCGATTTCCTCCCACGACTCCTGGGCCAGCGGCAACTGGCGCACGACCTCTCCCGCGATATTGGGCTCGCTCGCCAACTTCGCCTCGGTCAGATCGGCGTAGCCCTGGATGGCCGAATCGGGAACGCCCGGCTGGTACACGGCCTTGATGATCTCGGGCTTCATCACATACCCCTTGTTGGCGATGGTGGAGTATCCCACGGCCAACTGCAGCGGCGACGCCGACAACAGTCCTTGTCCGATCGCGACCTGCACGTTGTCGCCGGTGAAGTACCCCGATGCCTCCGATTCGCCGATCACGCCACGCTCGCCGTACAAGGCCTTGAGTTCGGCGTCGGGAACGGTGCCGTCGAACGCGTAGGGAAGTTCGATCCCCGGGTCGGAGCCGAACCCGAACTTGCGCAGCTCTTCCTGGAGGATCGGCTGGAAGTCGTTCTGGGTCATGATCAGCTCGCCGATGCGATAGAAGAACGCGTCAGACGAAACCGCGAGCGCCGTTTCGACGTCGACGGCGCCGTACACGCATGGCTTACCGGTGCCACTGCAGGTGGCGTTGCGGTACACGCATCGCACGAGCCCGTCGTTGCACTTGTCCTCCTCGACCGACTCCATGCGATACGAGCCCTCGTCGCGGTAGTAGTCGTCGACACCCATCAAGCCGGTGTCGAGCGCCGCAAACGCGACGAACGGCTTGAACGTCGACCCGAGGTTGTACCGACCCTGAATCGCTCGGTTGACCAGGATCGACTCGTCGGGGTCGATCGGTTCACCGTTCGCGTCGACTGACGGGAAGATCTCGTCGAACTTGCCGCCGCCGAGGTCGGCTTCGAACCATCGGTTGTCGAAAGTCGGATAACTCGCCAACGCGATGATCTGGCCGTTCTGATAGTTCTGCACCACGACCGAGCCGGCCGGCGCCTTGTACGGCACCTCGCGCGGATATTCGGGGAACACGAACTCCTCGAAGTTCTTCTCGGGGTCGCGTGGGTTGATCGCCACCTGTTGCTGGCGGAGCTTGAGCTGCGTCTCGAGGGCCTGTTCTGCGAATTGCTGCTGGTCGAGGTCGATCGTGAGCTGGACGTCGTTGCCGTTGATTGGGGGCACCCTCCTCACTTCGCGCACGATCCGACTCGCATTGTCGACCTCGTAGGTGACGTAGCCCCACGCACCGTGGAGGTCCTCTTCCATGCTGAGCTCGATGCCGAACTGCCCCACTCGTTCGTTGAGGTAGTAGCCGTTGCCCTGGTAGAAGTCCTTGGTCTCGGCAGTGATTCGGCCCATGTAGCCGATGACGTGGCTGGCGATCGGTGCGTACGGGTAGACGCGCCGAGACTGTTCGAGGATCTGCACGCCGGGAAGATCCTCGAAGCGCTCCTGGATGGCAATGGCAGTTCGTTCGTCGATGTCCTCGGCGACCGGCATAGGCAGGAACGGGCTGTACACCTCGCTCTCGAAGCGTGCCTCCATCTCCTCGATCGGCACGTCGACCCAACCCGAGAGCCGGCGGAAGATCTCGGCGCGATTGTCGCTGTCGCGCAGCACCTGCCAGTCGACACCGACAGCAAGGACACGGTCGTTGTCGGCGAGAATCCGGCCTTCGGCGTCGAAGATCCGGCCGCGCTCGGGCAGGAGGGGAACGGTGCGGAGCTTCGTGGTGTCCACCTCCGCCTGCAGTGCTTCTTGTTCGACGGTCTGCAAGAACCACAGACGCGCTCCGACCAGCGAGAACATCAGCATGCCGACGAGAGCGAGGACCCCGAGCCTGGCAGCACGCTTGTCAGCGGCCATCGCGCAACAGCCCACTCGTCGACATCCGGATCACCATGACGCCAATTATGTTACAAACGTGTTGCAGGTCCGGTCGGTCAGGAGCCCGAAACATCTGTTCACACTGATCGCAAAGGCGAGGAGGTCGTCACGAGTTGGCCTCGCCGATCGGTTGCTTCCACTCGGGTCGACGCATGCGCAGACACCACCGCCCGAGCGGCACCAGCAGCGGGCTCATCACCGCTGAGGAGATTGCGACCACGGCGACGACCAGGCCGAGCTGACTCTGGAACGGCTCGGACTCACCGATGAACGCTCGAACCAGCGGAATCATGGCAACGCCGACTGCGGCGCCGAGCGCGGTGAAGATCGCCTCGAGCCACCAGTGAGGATCGGCTGCGATCAGCGCCAACAGACCCCCGACCGCACCAGCGACCGTCATCGCCGTCGCTGTCGAACCGAGCGGTGTGCCTTCGGCCAGATCGAACATCACGCCGAGGGTGAACCCGACGATCGCTCCACGCTCGCTTCCACCAGCCACCCCGGCCGCCGCCGCCATGGCCATCACGATCTGGATGATCACACCGCCCACTTGGATCTCCACGAAGATCGTGCGTTGCAGTGCGAGCAGGATCAGCCCGAGTGGGATCACCCGCACGAGCGGGCCTTGCACGAACGATGCGAACATCGTCGCTCACTGATCGACTTCGGAAAGCGGCTTGTAGAGCACCACTCTCACGAAGTTGAGGCGCAGAAGGTCGGCGTACAACTCGACGTCCAACAACGGCCCACGCGACCCCGGGCGGTCGGCACGGTTGATGACGCGCCCGACGGGGATGCCGGTGGGCGCCAGGCTCTCTGATCCACCGGCGGTCTCCACGAGATCACCTGCCACCAATTCGGACAACGACGGCGAATCCTGCAGCAATCCGATCTGCGGCAGACGAACGCGGCCGCGGCCCTCCAGGACGCCGTACTCCTTCTCGATGACTGCCGCTGTCGGGGTGGTCGTCGTGGTCGTGGTGGTGGTCGTGGCAGGGGTGGGGCCGCCAGACGCCGGTGTCGAGGACGCCGTGGAACCGGTGGCGGGCGTGGTGGTCGACGACTGTTGCGCCGCGAGGTCCTCGAGCCCGGTGATCTGCTCCGCTGTCAGCGGTCGGCCGGTCGCCGGATCGAGCACCGGTACTCCGTCTGGTCCGAGGGCAGTGCCTGGCAGCGTGGTGTCGGGCACGGGCGAACCGTCAGGCAGCGTGAGCCCCGGCACGACCGGCGCCGGCAATGCTGGCTGCGTGGTGGTGGTCGTCGTCGTGCCTCCGGCGGCAACCTCTGACGGGCTCAGACCCGACGGAGAGGTGTTGGTCGGCGCAACCTCGTCGGCGACCGCTGCCGACGTCACCTTGACCGCCACCTTGTATCGACCGTCGGTGACCAACATCACCCGGGCGGAGCTGCGCGTCACCTGGGTGACCTTGCCGACCAGACCGGCCTGATTCACCACGGCCATTCCGACCTCGATCCCGCTGGTGCTGCCCTTGTCGATCTCGATCACCTGATCGAGGTTGTTGGCGGAATACCCGACGACTCGTGCCACCTCGGTGTCGATGCCCGACAGTGACGGGAGGCTGTACAGCGCCTGGAGTTCCTTGCCTTCGATCACTGCTGCCTCGGCGGCAGCGCGGGTGCCGATCAACCGGTCGAGCTGTTCCTGCAGTGCCAGGTTCTCGCGTTCGACATCCTCGAAATTCGTGATGCCGTTCCAGACCCGTTCGATCGGGTTCGTGACGACCCCCGTGGCGGTCTCGACCGGTCGCATCACCCGCGAGAAGCCTTCGCGTCCGGCATCGATCACCGGGTTGCCACGAAGGTCGAGCGTCAACAACAGCGCCGTCGTGAGCAGTAGCGCGAGGATGACTCGCTTTCGCCCGACGGAATAGATGGCCATGGTCGTGTGGGAGGTCGTCGACGCTGGCGCGTCAGTCCTCGCCGCCGAGGGACATCAGACCCCGCATGGCGTCGATGTTCTCGAGCGCCCGTCCGGAACCGATCACGACGCTGTAGAGCGGTTCGTCGGCGATGCGGATCGGCATCCCCGTCTCGTGTTCGAGGCGTTGGGCGAGGCCGCCCAGCAGCGCTCCGCCACCGGTGATGGTGATGCCGTCTTCCATGATGTCGGCGGCCAGTTCGGGTGGGGTCTTGTCGAGCGTCGTCTTCACCGCATCCACGATGGCAGAGATCGGCTCGGCAACGGCTTCACGGATCTGTTCGGTCGTCACTTCGATGGTGCGAGGCAGGCCCGAGATCAGGTCGCGACCCCGAATGTCGGCGCTGAGTTCCAGCTCGAGCGGCCATGCAGACCCCATCTGGATCTTGATCTCCTCGGCCGTGCGGTCGCCGATCGCCAGCGAGAACTCCTTCTTCACGTACTGCAGGATCGCCTCGTCGAGTTCATCGCCCGCCACGCGGATCGACTGCGCCGTGACGATGCCGCCAAGGCTGATCACTGCGACCTCGGTGGTGCCGCCGCCGATGTCGACGATCATGTTGCCGCTCGGCTCGTGGACCGGCATGTCGGCGCCGATCGCGGCCGCCATCGGCTCTTCGATGATGTGCACCGGCTTGCGGGCTCCGGCGTATTCGGCAGCATCCTGAACGGCTCGCTGCTCGACGCCGGTGATCCCCGATGGCACGCAGATGACCATTCGAGGCTTGCTCCACTTGGAACCGGCCACCTTCTGGATGAAGTAGCGCAGCATCTTCTCACACACCTCGAAGTCGGCGATCACGCCGTCCTTCAGTGGACGGATCACCTTGATGTGGTTCGGTGTACGACCCATCATCCGCTTGGCCTCCATGCCAACGGCGACGGGGCGACCGTCGGACGCGTTGATGGCAACCACCGACGGTTCGTCGAGCACCACGCCGTGGCCACGGACGTAGACCAGTGTGTTCGCCGTGCCGAGGTCGATGGCGAGGTCACGCCCGAGGCTGAGCGGGTTGTTGCGGGCCATTGGATGGCCACCTTTCGCGAGCTGTCTCAAGATGCCGGGGCCGGCACTCCTACGGTGCCAGGAACCGGATTCTTGAATGTTACAGATTGGGGAAGAAAATACCGATCTCGCGCTCGGCCGATGCCAGCGAATCGCTGCCGTGTACCAGGTTCTCCGTGAACAGGATGCCGAGGTCACCACGAATGGTGCCAGGTGCCGCACTGCGCGGGTTCGTCGTGCCCATCATCGCGCGAACGACCTCCCAGGTGTCCTCGGGGCCTTCGATCACCATCGCGACGACCGGGCCGCGACTCATGAACTCGACGAGCTCACCGTAGAAACCCTTGCCGACGTGCTCTTCGTAGTGACGTGCGAGCGTGTCGGCATCGAGGGTGCGGATGTCCATGGCCACCACGTCGAGATTCTTCGCCTCGAATCGCGACACGATCTGGCCGACGAGCTTGCGTTCGACGGCGTCGGGCTTCAACAGGACAAGGGTGCGATCAGACATGAGGCCGCACGCTACCGGGAGGCTGGCGACAGCCGGCGAGGGAAGCGCCAGCGACGAGCCGGAGTCGGGCCGACCCAGCGTGGCCGATCAACGGACTGCGGTGAGGCCCGACCAGTCGGAACAGATCAATTCGCGTAGCGCTGGAGGGCTGGGCGGGCGGCACCGGCGGTGTAGAGGCTGCCGGTCGCGAGGACGGCGTCGTCGCCATCGGCGTACTCCATGGCCCGCTGACACGCAGCTTCGACGGTGTCGAAGACGAACACGTCGTCGCAACCGAGTCGGCGAGCGGCGTCGGCGACGTCGGCTGCCGGCACTCCTCGGGGTGATGGGGCGGTGCAGGCGAACACGACGTCGAACTCGTCGGCACGGAGTGCGGCGAGGATCTCCTCCGGGTTGCGCAGCGTTCCGACGATCAGGATCCGACGGCCCTCGGGGTCGAAGTCGTCGAAGAAGACCTGGGCGCATGTGTCGGCGCCCGGCGCGTTGTGCGCTCCGTCGACGATCGCCAGCGGTTGGCGACCGAGGACCTCGAACCGTCCGGGCATCACCGTCTCCGCAAAACCTTCCAGCACGACGTCCTCGGGCAGTGGCGCCGCGAAGAACGTCTCGACGGCCACCAACGCCACGGCGGCGTTCGCTCCCTGATACGAGCCGTGAAGTGGCAGGTAGATGTCGGTGTAGATCGTGGTGGGTGTGCGGATGTCGATGAGGCGGCCGCCGACCGCAAGTCGATTTCCGACGACCTCGAAGTCGTCGTCGGCGACGAGCATGCTTGCGCCTCCGGCCTCACGGAAGATGTCCACGAGTTCGGGCCGGGTCTCACCGACGACGGTGGCCGAACGCGGTTTGATGATGCCGGCCTTCTCACGTGCGATGTGTTCGAGTGTGGGCCCGGCGAACTCGGTGTGGTCCATGCCGATGTTGGTCACGACCGCCACCGTGGCATCGACGACGTTGGTGGCGTCCCAGCGACCGAGCAGACCGACCTCGATCACCATCACGTCGACAGCGACGTCGGCGAACCATCGGAACGCTGCGGCGGTGACGATCTCGAAGTAGCCGGGTCGACGCCCGACGATGCCTTCGAGGTCGGCGATCGCAGCAATCTGCTCGGCGAAGTCGTCGTCGGAGATCGGTTCGAGGTTGCGGCTGATCCGTTCGTTGACCCGTTCGAGGTGCGGGCTCGCATACGTGCCCACCGTCAATCCGCTGGCAACGAGCAACCGCGAGATCATCTGCGCTGTCGAGCCCTTGCCGTTGGTCCCGGTCAAATGGATCACCGGCGCCGAATGCTGCGGATCACCCATCGCCCCGCACAGCGCGGCGATCGTGTCGGTCGACGGCGAGGTGATGCGCCCGGTCTTTTCGTACGTGGCGTGCTCGTCAAGGTACCTGAGCGCGTCGTCGTAGTTCATGCAACGCTCAGGCTAGGTACGAAATGAAACCGAGGGGTCGGACCCCTCGGTTTCATTTCGTCAGGATGCGGCTTTTCGCTGGCGGGTCGCCGAGCGCGGCACGAGCGTGGGATTGACCTTCTCGATGACGGTGTGCTCGTCGATGACGACCTTGCCGATGTCGGTACGACCGGGCAGGTCGTACATCGTGTCGAGCAACACCTCTTCGAGGATCGCCCGCAGGCCGCGAGCGCCGGTCGCTCGCAAGAGCGCCTGGTCGGCGATTGCCTGCAGTCCGTCGGGAGTGAACTCGAGCTCGACGTCTTCGAAACTGAACACCTTCTCGTACTGCTTCACCAGGCTGTTCTTCGGTTCGACGAGGATCTGCACGAGAGCGTCACGGTCGAGGCTGCCGACCGCTCCGATCATCGGGAGACGGCCGATGAACTCGGGGATCATGCCGAACTTCACCAGGTCCTCCGGCAACACCTGGGCGAACAGTTCACCCGGATTGCGGTCGACGGCCGAACGCACCGTTCCGTGGAAACCGACACCCTTGTGACCGATGCGCGATTCGATGATCTGTTCGAGTCCGGAGAATGCGCCACCGAGGATGAACAGCACGTTGGTGGTGTCGATCTGGATGAACTCCTGATGTGGATGCTTGCGACCCCCTTGCGGGGGTACTGACGCCTGGGTCCCTTCGAGGATCTTCAGCAGCGCCTGCTGCACGCCCTCGCCGGAGACGTCGCGGGTGATCGACGGGTTCTCGCTCTTGCGGGCGACCTTGTCGATCTCGTCGATGTACACGATGCCGGTCTCGGCGCGCTTGACGTCGAAGTCGGCCGCCTGGATCAACTTCAGCAGGATGTTCTCGACGTCTTCGCCGACGTAGCCGGCCTCGGTGAGCGCTGTGGCGTCGGCGACGGCGAACGGCACGTTGAGCTGACGGGCGAGGGTCTGGGCGAGGTGGGTCTTGCCGCAGCCGGTCGGGCCGAGCAACAGAATGTTCGACTTCGCGAGTTCGACCTCGTCACGGCGCCCGACGGTGGTGGCCTGGTTCTGGTGCTGGATGCGGCGGTAGTGGTTGTAGACCGCGACCGACAGGATCTTCTTCGCCGAGTCCTGCCCGACGACGTAGTCGTCGAGGAAGGCGCGCACCTCACGCGGATTCGGCAGGTTGTCGAAGCTCAGCTCGGCTGTTTCGGTGAGCTCTTCTTCGATGATCTCGTTGCACAGGTCGATGCACTCGTCGCAGATGTAGACACCCGGACCCGCGATGAGCTTCTTCACCTGCTTCTGGGACTTGCCACAGAACGAGCACTTCAGCAGTTCGCCGGTGTCGCCGAATTTCGCCACTTGTCGGTACCCCTTCGTGTCGTTCCTGCGCCTCGCTGTCCGGATCGTTGTGATCGGACCGGCCGTCGTGAGCCCGACAGTCTGGCGCATCCACCTTCACGAATCGTGGACCCGCCCGACGAATCGGACCGACCTCTCCTCGTTCAGCGGATGGGACCGGTGCGGTCCACCGCCTCGCGAGAGGAGATCACTCTGTCGATGATGCCATACTCCAGCGCTTCATCCGCTTCCATGACGAAGTCACGGTCGGTGTCGCGGTGGATCCGCTCGATCGGCTGACCGGTGTGTTCGGACAAGATGCCGTCGAGCAGTTCACGCATGCGCATGATCTCCTTGGCTGCGAGTTCGAGGTCGGTCACCTGGCCGTACCCGACAGATCCGCTCGGCTGGTGCAGCAGCACCCTGCTGTGCGGCAGGGCGAGACGCTTGCCCTTCGTGCCAGCGGCGAGCAGTACTGCGGCGGCCGACGCGGCCTGGCCGAGGCAGATCGTGGCGATGTCGTTCTTGATGAACTGCATCGTGTCGTAGATCGCAAAGAGGGCCGTGATGTCGCCACCAGGGCTGTTGATGTAGATGTTGATGTCCTTGTCGGGGTTCTCCGACTCGAGGTGGATCAACTGTGCGCACAGCAGGCTGGCGATCTGGTCGTCGACCGGGGTCTGCAGGAAGATGATGTTGTCCTTCAACATCCGGCTGTACAGGTCGTAGGCGCGCTCGCCACGGCTCGTCTGTTCGACGACGTTGGGAACGAGGTAGTTCACCGCATCGAGATTCATGACGTCTCCTCTTCGCTGGGCTGTTCGTTGGTCTCACCGATGGTGTCGTCGCCGGCCGATTCTTCGGCCGCTTGATCGTCGGTCGTTGCGGTGGCCGCAGCGTCAGTGGCGGCGATCACTGCAGCGGCGGCGGATTTCACGTCGACCTCTGCGTGGTCATGGTCATGGTCGTGGTCGTGGTCGTCATCGTCGTCGTCGTCGTGGGTGTGACCGAGCAGGGTGTCACGGTCGATCGGATCGCCGTTCGGATCGACAAAGTCCACGTTGTGCAGCAGCCAGTCGAACGCCTTCGACTTGCGGATCTGCGCCGCCAGTTCGGGCACCGCTTCGTTCTGTTCGTACGCCTTGCGGATGTCCTTGGCCTTCTGGCCGTACTGCATCGCCATTCGGGCGTACTCGGCGTCGAAGTCGTACGGCTCGACCTCGATCGATTCGGCCTCGGCGACGGCACGCAGGGCGAGGTCGACCTGCACGGCTTCGACGGATGCACCACGCATCGACTCGATGAACTCGTCGGGACCCTGGCCAGTGGCACCCAACCACTGCCCGAGGTCGATGCCCTGGGCCTGGAACTGCTGGGCGATTGCCTGCACCCGCTGGTTGAGGTCGGCGTCGACCATCGCCGCCGGCACGTCGAGGTCGACGAGCGCCGCGAGCGCTGCGTTCATCGCCGGCACGACGCCCTGGCGGGCCTGGTTCAGCTTTTGATCAGCACGCGCTTGGCGCAAGCTCTCGTTCCATTCGTCGACGGTGTCGAATTCGCCGATGTTGTCCGACACCCAGTCGTCGGTGAGTTCCGGAACGACCGACACCTGGACCGCAACGACGTTCACCACGAAGTCGGCGGGGTCGTCGAGACCTTTGGGGGTGGAGGTGAACGAGATCTCGTCGCCGGGCGAGACGCCGGTGAGGTGCTCGTCGAAATCGTCGGTGACCCAGCCTTGGCCCAACTCGTAGGACCAGGCCTCGGTGTTGAGCCCCGTCAGTTCCTCGCCGTCGCGGGTGGCTGCGAGGTCGAGCGTGAGGAAGTCACCGGCCTCGGATGGCTTGTTCGTGTCGGCGAGGGTCGCCGTGCGCTTCAACTCGGTCTGATGCGCTTCGGCGAGATCGTCGTCGGTCACTTCGAGCGACGGCAACTCGACGCGAAGGGCGTCGTAGCCCTCGACAGTGATCGTGGGGCGAACCTCGCACGTGGCGTCGAATTCGACGGGACCCGATTCGGTGCCATCGGTGATCTCGACCTCTGGCGTGGCGATCAGGTCGACCTGGTGCTCTCGGATGGCCTTGGAGAGGTACTGCGGAACGGCATCGCGCAGCGCCTGCTCGCGGGCAGCGCCCACGCCGATGCGGGCCTCGAGCACCTTGCGTGGCGCCTTGCCGGCACGGAAGCCGGGAAGGTTCACTTCCTTTGCGATGAGCTTGAACGCTCGATCGATGTCGTGATCGAACTCGGCTTCCTCGACTTCGACGTACAGTTTGACTTTGTTGCCCTCGAGGGTCTCCACGGAACTCTTCACAGGCGGGCGAGTGTATCGGTGGCCCCTGGATTCGGAACCGGGACGCAGGACCCGACGGCCGCCGTCTGCCGTCGAGTCGCGCGTTGGCGGCTTCACCGGGCAGACTGGCACCGATGGAGTACTGGAAGCCGCACGCGCTCGCCACCCCGCATCCGAACCAGCTGGAGTTGCGGATGAACGACAAGGTCCGCACGATCGTCGAGATCCACGGCGTACCGGTCGGCACCGAGGGCAAGGTCATCCTCGCCAACGGCTTCAGCTGGCAGCGCTACCGCGTGCTTTTCGAGAACGGGGCCGAGATCGGCGATCTCGACAACCGCCAGATCGAACCGATCGGACGTGCCGCGAAGCGCCTCGCGAAGGCAGCCAAGAAGAAGTAGCTCGCTCGCTCCCCGAGGGGGCGCTGGTGGGAAGCTGCGATCATGCTCCTCCCGCGAACCATCGAGTTGGAATCCGACGCCCGGATGGCCTTGGGGCAGATCTTGGGCATCATGTACGACCAAGCCATGTCCGGCGCTGCCACTCAGTGGGACATCGATCGGTTGCTGGATCTCGAGCTGCGCCTCGGTGTCGTGCCGGGTGCCATGCCGGGCACGTCGCACGCCGAAGGGCCGGACGAGGCAGCGGCGGTGACGTTCGGCATCGATGACGCCGCACTGCTCCTCGATGGGATGGCCTTCACCGAGATCGCCTCGGCAGACCTGCCGTGGATCGACATGGTTCGATGGACGTCGGACTTCGTCACGAGCGAACTGCGCAGCCATTGGACCGAAGCCGAATGGCTGGCACTGGCGACCGATCCTCGCTGATCGTCGGTTGGCTCGCCTGATCCGTCAAGAATTTCTTCAGAAATCGTCAAGATCATGTAAAGGTCGAGACCTTTCGCGCCGATGGACGTCCATGATTCGAACCGGACGACTCCTCCTTGCCACTGGCGTGATGCTCAGCGTTGTTTCGCCGCTCTGCGCAGATGTCGCCTCGGCGGCACCGTCGACGTCGGGTGGTACCGGCACCACGACGACCACCCAGACCACCGTCACTGTTCGAGACGGCGACAGCCTGGCAGGCCTTGCATGGCGCCACGGCGTGAGCCTGTCGGCGCTCTTGCGAGCGAACTCGTTCGAGCTCACGAGCGTCATCCATCCGGGCGACTCCATCGTGATCCCCGCCGGCGCAACGGTGACGCCCGGCGCCCCGGTGACACCTTCGAGCGGTGGCGCGACCGGCTCGCCGGCTCCGGCGTCGCCGTCGACGGCCGTTGGCGCCGAATACGTCGTCAGTGCCGGTGATTCACTCGCAGCCATTGCGTGGCGACATGGTGTGAGCCTCGGTGCCCTGGTCAAGGCGAACGGCCTCGCCGTGTCCAGCTTGATCCTGCCCGGCCAACGGCTCCAGGTCCCGCCCGCCACCCGGCCGATCCCGACCTCCGTCGCCAGCACGCCCGCAGCGGTGGCGCCCGTGGCAGGGCCACCTCCGACTGCCGCCAACTCGTCGAACACGACTCCCGAGGTGGCTCCGGCTGCTCAGGGCAACTCGATACAGACGCTGCTCGCGTACGCAACCGCACAGGTCGGAGTGCCGTACAAGTTCTTCAGCGCCGGCCCCGACACGTTCGACTGCTCCGGGCTGGTCGTGGCCGCGTTCCGCCAGGTCGGCGTGAGCGTTCCCCACCAGAGCCGGGCGCTGTCACGGCTCGGCACCGCCGTCGATTGGCGCAACGCCCCGATCGCTGCGGGCGATCTCGTCTTCACATCTGCGGTCGGCGACCCCGAATTCATCACCCATGTCGGGATCGCCCTCGACTCGCGCCGCTGGATACATGCGGTGGGCCTCGGCCGCACCGTCACCATCGGCACGCTCCCGTCGACCGATCGGATCATGGCGGTACAGCGGATCGCCGTTCCCTGATTCCTCGTTCGTCCAGCGACCGACCGTTGATCGTCTAATGTTCGCTCGCTCGGGGGAACACGAGCACAACTCGTGAAAGGGAGCAGGGGTGACGGACACCGTGGCAGCGTCGGCGACGACGCGGTCATCAGCGACACCGGCAGTTCGGTTGACCGATCTGCGCAAGACGTTCGGTGATGTCGTCGCGCTCGACGGGGTGAGCCTCGACATCGCCGACGGCGAGTTCTTCTCGCTCCTCGGACCATCCGGATCCGGCAAGACCACGTGTCTGCGAATGATCGCCGGATTCGAACGACCGACCAGTGGCAGCATCCAATTGCACGGGGTCGATGTGTCGGGTCAGCCACCGTTCGAGCGCGAAGTGAACACGGTGTTCCAGGACTACGCCCTGTTCCCACACATGACCGTCGAGCAAAACGTCGCGTACGGCCTCAAGGTGAAGAAGGTCGGCAAGGACGAGCTGGCGCATCGAGTGCGCTCGGCGCTGGACATGGTGCGACTCATGGGGCTCGAGGCACGAAAGCCCGGGCAGCTCTCCGGCGGCCAGCGCCAGCGGGTGGCGCTCGCCCGGGCGCTCGTGAACCGCCCGCGGGTGCTCCTGCTCGACGAGCCACTCGGGGCGCTGGACCTCCAACTCCGCCACGAGATGCAGATCGAGCTGAAGAGCATCCAGCGCGAAGTCGGCATCACCTTCGTGTACGTGACCCACGACCAGGAAGAGGCGCTCACGATGAGCGATCGCCTGGCGGTGTTCAGCCACGGCCGCATCGAGCAGATCGGAATTCCCTCGGATGTGTACGAGCAGCCCGACACCACGTTCGTCGCTGGGTTCCTCGGCACCTCGAACTTCATCGCTGGCGCATTGGCCGAACGACTCGTTGGTTCGCCGTCGGCATTCAGCCTTCGCCCCGAGCGCATTCGTCTGCTCGGGCCGGGAGAGGAACCGCCCACTGGGCACCACGTCGTGGACGGCATCGTGAACGACGTCGTGTTCCTCGGCTCGTTGACCCGCTATCAGGTCACGGTCGGTCAACACAGCGATCTGGTGGTCCTGTCGCAGAACACCGACGGCGCACCCGACCCATCACTCGGCGTCACGGACCGTCCCGTGCGCCTCTCGTTCTCGTCAGCGGCACTCCGACCGGTAGTCACCGACGGGTCATCCAATACACAGCAAGCAACAGGGGAGACACCATGAAAATCACCACACGGCGAGCACTCGCTGTCGTCGTACTGGGCGGGCTCGTCATCGCCTCGTGCGGAAGCGATGACGATTCCGACTCTGCGACCACGGCGGCTCCTGCCGACAGCGCAGCACCGGACACCGAAGCACCCGACACCGAGTCGACCGACACCGAATCGACCGACACGGAAGCACCCGACGACTCCGCAGCGTCGGGAGCTCTGGAAGGCGGAGAGGGCGCGGTCTCGATCATCGCCTGGGCCGGGTACATCGAACGCGGCGAAACCGATCCGGCATTCGACTGGGTGACCGAGTTCGAAGCGGCGACCGACTGTGCAGTGTCGGTCAAGACCGCCGCGACCTCCGACGAGATGGTGTCGCTGATGACGGGCAGCAGTGGCGAGTTCGACCTCGTCACCGCGTCGGGTGATGCGAGTCTGCGCTTGATCCGCGGCGGAACCGTCCAGCCGATCGACCTCGACCGGATCCCGAGTTACTCCACCGTCGACGAGCGTCTCCAGGAGGCCCCGTGGCACTTCGTGGACGGCGAGCACTACGGCACTCCGTACCTGTGGGGCTCCAACGTCCTCATGTACAACACCGAGGTCTTCCCCGAGCCACCCACCTCGTGGAGCGTGGTGTTCGAGGAGCAGACACTCGGCGACGGCGAGTCGAACGTTGGCCGCGTGCAGGCCTACGACGGTCCGATCCACATCGCCGACGCCGCCCAGTACCTCAAGGTCCACTCGCCCGAACTCGGGATCGACGATGTGTACGCGCTGAATCAGGAACAGTTCGATGCATCCATTGCGCTCCTCGAACAGCAGAACGCGCTGGTCAACAAGTACTGGCACGACGTCTTCGTCCAGATGGAGGACTTCACGAGCGGCACCACCGCGGCCAGTGGTACCTGGCCGTTCCAGGTGAACCTGCTCAAGGCCGACGATCAGCCGATTGCCAGCGTCGTTCCCGAAGAGGGAGCCACCGGCTGGTCCGATACCACGATGATGCACTCCGACGCCAAGAACCCGAACTGCGCCTACGCCTGGATGGAGTGGTCGCTGAATCCCAC
>JANPKU010000173.1:0-29313 GCA_031426215.1 Actinomycetes bacterium | reverse complement strand
CGACATGGAGTTCCGGGTCTTCAAGTTGAAGCCCGACCCCGCCAACGAGGTCACCTACGCGAACCGAGACCGCATCGAGATCATGGAACTCGACGGTCTCTGCGCCCCCGGCCTCAGCCACTGAAATGAAACTGAGGGGTCCGACCTCTCAGTTTCATTTCAGCTCGGTTCGGTGAGGATCTCGGCTTCGAGCGGGGCGAGTTCTTCGCGTTCCTGCACCATCACGCCGACGAGCACCAACCCGATGCCGAACAGTTCGATACTCGACGGCCGTTGATCGAGTACGAGCCAGCCGATGAACGCAGCGGTCACCGGGAGCAGAGCGAGCAGCAACGAGAACCGGCGAATCGGGATGCGTCGCATCGTGAACTGGTCGATGCCGTAGCCAATCGCGTTCGAGAACACGCCGACGAGCAGACACAGCGCCAACAAGCGTGGCGAGGTCCACACATCGCCGCTCCACGGCGCTCCGGCCGGGGCGATCACGAGTGCGCCGACCGCCAGGCCGATTCCCAGGCCGGCCACACCCCGGTCCAGCCGGGCAACTCGCGATCCGATCACGATATAGGCGGCCCACATCGCCGAGGCGAGTCCGATGAACAGCAGCCCGACCGCATTGCCCTCGATCTCGCCGCCGCCGAGCACGACCACGCCGGCGATGGCGAACAGCAGAGCGACGGCGTTGCGGGTCGATCGTGTGGCGACCGCAGCGACGGCGATCGGACCGATGAACTCGATCGTGACTGCCTTACCGAGATCGACTCGGGCGATCGCCAGGTAAAAGAACAGGTTCATCAACGCCGTGGCAATTCCGAAGAGTGCGGCGGCGGCGAGTTCCGAGCGGGTCCAGCGTTCGCGCCATGCGCGTGAGACCGCAACGAGAGCAATGGCGGCGCCGATCACTCGGAACCAGGCAACCGTCTGTGGTTCGACCTGATCGAACAAGCCCACGGCGATGACCGCGCCCAGGTACTGAGCGACGGCTGAGAGGACGAAGAGTGCCTCGGGTTGGGTGGTGTCGAGCCAGCGGGCGACCGGCCCCGACGAGGCGGCCCGCTCGGCCTGGGCCGGGTCAGTCAAAGAGTTCGGGATCGGTGTGGGCGATCTCGTCCCAGAGCGGCTGGAAGCTGAACCATCCAGCGGCGTGGAATCCGGTGTTCTGCTGGGTGTAGCTGGCGTATTCATCGCGGATCTCGATCGGATCGCCAGCGGCCATCGCCATGAGCTGGGCCTGGCACGACCGCTCCATCGAGATGAACCAGAAGGCGGCTTCGTCGACGGTCTTGCCGACCGTGAACAGGCCGTGGTTCTGGTGGATGGCGGCCTTGCCGTCGGGGAACTTCGAGGCGAGCTCCTTGCCCGCTTCGATGTCGAACACCACGGCGCCGCCCTGTTCGGAGATGACGTGGTGATCGTTGTAGAAGATGCAGGCGTCCTGGGTGAGTGGCGCGAGCGGGATGCCGAGCGAGCTGAACGATTTGCCGTACGGCGAGTGCGCATGCGCAGCGGCGACCACGTCGGGACGGGCTGCGTGCACGGCGGCGTGGATCACGAACGCGGCACGGTTGACCGGCTTGGTGCCGTAGACGACTTCGCCCTGGTGGTTCACGAGGATCAGATCACTCTGGCGGATGTGTCGGAAGCTCATCCCGAACGGATTCACCCAGAACATGTCGGGATACTCGGGGTCGCGCACGGTGATGTGGCCGGCGACCCCCTCACCGAAGCCGAACTTGCCGAAGATGCGCAGCGCACCGGCGAGATGGGTCTTGCGGTAGTGGCGCTCGTCCTCGACGTTGCCGAACGTCGGGATCCCGTCGAGACCGACGGTTTTGGCCGTCAGTTCGATCCCGTCGATCATTCCGGGGCTGGTCGTTGTCGTGGCGTGGTCTTCGGTGATGGCCATGGCGACCACCGTACTCTCGCCGTCGGTCGCAGTCTCGGGCCGTACGATGCCGCCATGGCCGAGATCCGCCCCGCCGACATCGCCGCGCCGGCGGCGAACTACGCCCACGCCGTGCTCACCGAGTCGGCATCGCGCTGGCTGCACACCTCGGGCGTCGTGCCCATAGCGGCCGACGGGTCGACGCCCGAGTTGCTCGTCGACCAGGCAGATCTGGTGTGGGCGAACATCGCAGCGATGCTGCGCGACGCCGACATGACGCCGTCGGACATCGTGTCGGTGACCACCTACGTCGTGGTCGGTGAGGAACTTGCACCCGTGATGGCGGCGAGAGATGCGGCACTCGCCGGGCACCGGGCAGCGTCGACGCTGGTGACCGTGCCCGCCCTGGCGCGCCCTGAGTGGCGCATGGAGATCGCCATCGTCGCTGCAGCCCGGTGAGGTTTGCGTCCCGGCGGGCAGCGTTCAGGGCTTGGTGACCAGCCGGATGGTGCCCGTTGTCTGGATGGTCTGGTCGTCGCCGTCGGTGGTGGAGATCCGCACCGTGAACTCCTCGGTGAGTGGCGCATCACCGATCCTCGACCCGAACACACCGCGACCATCGCCGGGAGTTGCGGAACTGCGGCTACGGATCCGGCCGTCGATCTCGGTCTTCCAGAACTCCGCAGCGTCGGCGATCACGGCACCGCTCAGGTACACCTCGAGGAACGCAACGCCATCTTGGACATCGATTCGCAGTGTCAGCGAGCTCACCGGCACCGAGGTGTCGCCGAGCGGAACGAAGTCGACGACGACGTCCGCGCCTCCGCCGATCACTTGCGGGAACTCGAAGTCGGGCTCCGGGGCGATGAGCAGCTGGCGCCACGTCTCCTCGTCGGCGTCGATGACATCGTCGGCGGTCGGCGCCGAGGGGTCGTCGGGACCGTTAATGATGATGACCCGGTCACCGATGACACCGACGTCGTTTGGTACCGGCCGGTCGATCACGCTGGCGTAGGTCAGCACGTCTGGCCCGGTGATCGAGTACACGCGGTACACGAACCCCGTCGATTCCACTTGGCACTGTGAGCCTGCCCCGCCACCCGCGCGGGGTTCGGTGTTGAGTCGTTCGGCAATCAGAGACAACCCCTCGGGTCCTGAGGTGCCGTAGTCGAAGCCGGGGATCGGTGCGTCGGTGGCGCGCGGTGTGAGCTGCCCCAGGATGTCGACGAGTTGCTGACGATCGAAGCCTCGTGATCGCAGGTAGCCGACGCTGCCGTCGGGCAGCGTCCACTCGGCCTCGCCGTTGCCGCTTCCGAAGGTACCGACGAACATTTGCGTCCCGTTGACGTCGACGGCGTCGAGTTGGGACATGCGATCGGCGGGACGGCCGAAGTACCGCAGAACGACGGCGAACGGTTTCGCCTGACCGTCGACGGGTTCGCCGATGACCTGGATCGGTACCGGGAACTCGCTCGGTCGGGCGAACAAAGTGAGCGGCATGTTGGAGCTGAAGTCACGGGGGAGCCCTGACGGCTCGCCACCCGTCGCCGAGATCGACTCGCAGACTGCCGGGTCGACGATCGGTCGCGTGATCGACGTCGGTGTCGGTTCGGTCGTGCTCTTGGCGGTCGGAGATGCGGCGGTCGTCGCAGTGGGCTCGGTGGTCGCACGGAGTTCGCCAGTCGTGGTGGTCGCCGGACGGGAATCGCTCGGGGGCGAGACGTCGTCGGCGCCGGAGTCCCTGTTGGCTACCGTCAGGAGACCCCCGACGCCGGCGAGAACGACGAGGATGGCTGTTGCGGTGATCATCCACCGAGAGGTTCGGCCGTGCCCGGAGGCGCTCGCGGGTCCGAACGGCTCGATGGTCGCAGCGAGACGCTCGGCATCTCGCCGCACGCGCTCACCGGCGTCTCGGGCCTGGTCGTCGAAGTCACTCATCAATCCTCCTCGCCATGGTCGGTGCCCTGGACGGTGTGGCGTAGGTGATCACGGGCGCGAGACAGATCCGACTTGACCGTTCCTTCGGGCACCTCGACGATTGCAGCGATCTCGGCGATCGGAAGATCTTGCACGTAGTGCAACACGATGGCGTCTCGCTGGCGCTGCGGCAACGCGGCGACCTCGGCCCAGAACGTGCGGTCCCACTCGATCGCGCTCGACTCGGCGGCAATCGGTGGCGGCTCGGCGCGTAGCCGGAGGTGTAAACGTCGCCG
The DNA here is from genome assembly GCA_031426215.1 of Actinomycetes bacterium. Taxonomy (GTDB): domain Bacteria; phylum Actinomycetota; class Acidimicrobiia; order Acidimicrobiales; family Ilumatobacteraceae; genus Sva-07. The sequence goes on along the minus strand of JANPKU010000173.1, from coordinate 25,215 downwards.
TTGCGTGCGTCGTCGAAGCGTGTCGGTGACCAAGTTCAGCGCCACTCGTCGCGCCCACGCACCCGGGCGGTCCATCCTCGCGACGTCGTGCCAGTGGGCGAGGGTGCGCGCCATCGTCTCTTGGGCCACGTCGACCGCATCGTCCCGATTGCCGAGGATCGCAAGCGCCAGCGCGAGCACGTTCGTGAACTCCGTCTCGACGAATTCGTCGAAGCCGGGAATTTGATCCATCTCCCGGTCGCTCACGCCTACCTCGGTCGCCACATCATCACACACGCACCGAGATGTCGATCGGTTGCAGGCCGGACCGACCCCATCCGCTGAGGGGCGGCTGGTCGTGGTCGACTACGACGTCGGCCCGGTGCTGTCTCGGGTGCGGATGTGTTGGACTCCGGCTTCCGCCTCGGCGCGGGAACCGGAGCGCTGACTCGAGCCGCCCCCTCGACTACCCGCATAGTCGCCGGCGGAGAAGTAGTTGCGCCAGCGGTTGATTCGTCGACGGATCCACGACATCGGCCACCTCCAGTTCGTCGCGCCTCGACCGAAGGTACCACGAGGGATCAGGCAGCCACGGCGGGCCTGCAATACGATCGGCGCATGGCTGATGCGAACGACCTGCCGCAGACCGACTCGGGCATCCCGATCAAGCGCCTCTACGACGCCACCGACCTCGACGGCTGGGACCCGTCCGAGCACCTCGGTGCACCGGGCCAGCCGCCGTACACCCGTGGCGTCTACGGCTCCATGTACACCGGTCGACTCTGGACGATGCGCCAGTACTCGGGGTTCGGAAACGCCGAGGCCACCAACGAGCGGTTCAAGTTCCTGTTGAACGCCGGCCAGACCGGGTTGTCGTGCGCGTTCGATCTGCCGACGCAGATGGGCTACGACTCCGACGCTGCACGCGCCGAGGGCGAGGTCGGCAAGGTCGGCGTGGCGATCGACTCGATGGAGGACATGCGGCTCCTGCTCGCAGGCCTCCCACTCGACCAGGTCTCCACGTCGATGACGATCAATTCGACCGCTGCGATTCTGCTGCTGATGTACGAACTGGTCGCCGAGGAGAACGGAGTGTCGGCAGATCAGATCAGCGGCACCATCCAGAACGACCTGCTCAAGGAGTACATCGCCCGCGGCACGTACATCTATCCGCCGCGCCCGTCGATGCGGGTCATCACCGACATCTTTGCGTACTGCAGCAAGCACATCCCGAACTGGAACACGATCTCGATCTCCGGCTACCACATCCGCGAGGCGGGTTCGACGGCGGTGCAGGAGATCGCCTTCACGCTCGCCAACGCCATTGCGTACGTGCAGGCAGCGATCGACGCCGGCCTCGATGTCGACGACTTCGCGCCCCGCCTGAGCTTCTTCTGGAACGGGCACAACAACTTCTTCGAGGAAGTCGCCAAGTTCCGCGCCAGCCGACGGATGTGGCACGCGATCATGACCGAACGTTTCAACGCTCAGGATCCGAAGTCGTCGATGCTGCGCTTCCACACCCAGACCGGCGGCTCCACGCTCACCGCCCAGCAGCCGATGAACAACATCATGCGCGTCACGTTGCAGGCGATGGCGTCGGTGCTCGGTGGCACGCAGAGCCTGCACACCAACGGCTACGACGAGGCGCTGAGCTTGCCGACCGAGGAGGCGGCGCGCATGGCGCTGCGCACCCAGCAGGTCATCGGCTACGAGTCCGGGGTCGCCGACACCCCCGACCCATTGGCGGGGTCGTATTTCGTCGAGTCGCTCACCGACGAGGTCGAGCGGCTCGCCTGGGAGTACATCGAGCGCATCGACGAGATGGGTGGAGCGGTCGCCGCGATCGAGTCCGGGTTCCAGATGGACGAGATCGAACAGGCTGCCTACGAGTACACCAAGTCGATCGATGACGACGAGCGCGTGATCGTCGGCGTCAACAAGTTCACGATGGACGACGAACCCGCGCCGAAGGTGATCCCGGTCGATCCCGAACTCGAAGGCAACCAGGTCGCGCGCCTCACGAGGTACAAGGCGAACCGCAACACCGACGCTGTTGCGTCGACGCTGGCCGCGGTGAAGGCGACGGCCGAAGGTGGCGACAATCTGATGTACAGCATGAAGGACGCGCTGCGCGCCGACGCCACTCTCGGAGAGATCAGTGATGCTCTGCGCAAGGTGTTCGGCACGTACACACCGTGAGCGGCACGTTCTCCGACCATGGTGAGGGTGCAGCAGCCTCGCTCGCAGAGCTCGACCGGGCACTTGCCGAGCTCGGTGTCGAGGTTCCGTTGGTGGCCCAGCGTTCCCCTGGCGATGTCCGTGGGGTCGAACGCAGTCCGACCGACACCGAGGCTCCAGCTGCGCGGAACGGTCGATTCGGCCCATCGTTCCCGCGGAACTTTCGCCTGCTGTGGGCGGCCACTGCGCTGTCGAATCTCGGTGACGGGCTGCGTTTGGTGGCGATGCCCCTGTTGGCCACATCCGTTACGTCCGATCCTCGACTGATCGCCGGCGTGGTCGTTGCGCAGCGGCTGCCCTGGCTGTTCTTCATCCTGCCCGGTGGGGCGTGGGCGGATCGGTTCGACCGGCGGTTGTTGCGGATGCGACTCGACGTGGCGCGGGCCGCAGTGATGACCGTGCTGGTCGGCGCCATCGCCATCGATCAGCTGTCGATCGCCGTCATCTACGTCGTTGCGGCTCTGCTCGCCTCCGCTGAGGCGGTGGTGGACAGCTCCAGCATGGCGATGGTGCCGGCGACGGTCGACAGGCCCGATCTCGAACGGGCCATCGGTCGACTCGGCTCGACCGAACTGGCGATGAACGACCTCGTGGGACCACCGCTCGGCGGGTTGCTGTTCGGTCTCGCGATCGCCGTCCCATTCGGAATCGACGCGGCCACGTTCGCCGGCGCCGCGCTCGTGATGGGATTCATGAGTGGCCGGTACCAGCCAGCTGCAGCGTCGACAGTGGCCGGCGACCGCCCGTCGATGCGTGCCAGCCTCGCCGAAGGGATTCGCTGGCTCTGGAATCAACGTCTGCTCCGCACCCTGGCGATCATCTCGACAGCGCTCGGAACCGCTTCGTTCATCGGCAACGCAGTGTTCGTGATCTTCGCGACCGACACACTCGGGCTGTCCGAGTTCGGCTACGGCGTCCTTTTGGTTCCCGGAGCTGTCGGCGGTATCGCCGGGTCGCTCATCGCACCGCGCTTCAGGAAGTTCCCGCTGCGTCGAACGCTGCCGATCGCGGTGATCGGGTCAGGGGCATCCACGTGGTTGATGGCGGTCACGGCCTCGCCCTGGCTCGTGGGCGTGCTGTCGGGGGTGTCGCTCGGATCGGTGATGGTGTGGAACGTGCTGACGCTGGCGCTGCGTCAGCGGTTGATCCCCGACGAGATGCTCGGACGCGTCGGCGCCAGCTACCGGTTCCTCGTGTACCTGGGCATGCCGTTCGGAGCGCTCGTCGGCGGTGTCCTCGCGAACGAGTTCGGCATCCGTTCGGCGATCTTCGTCAGCGGCAGCCTCCTCGTCTTCGTCGGCCTGACCTTGCCACTCGTGCTCCGTGGCGTCGAGCAACACGAGCACAGCTCCTGAGTCGAAGCGTTCGGTCTGGTCTGGTCTGGTCCGGTCTGGCGTCGGCATAACTTGGGGCACCCACGTGCTGCTCTGGTCGCTCGCCGGCGACGAGCGCCTCTGATGTTCTCTCCCAAGTCGATGCGGCATCCTTGACCCGACTTCCGATCTCGTTGGAGCACGCTGAAGCAGTCGCTGCTCTCCCCGTTCTCCACGCCGATCCGTTCGACCGAATGCTGGTGGCCCAAGCGGGTGCCGATCGGCTCGTGTTGATGACGCATGACCCGATGGTGCTGCAGTACGCCGTCGACACCTTCGAGGTGTGAACTGGTCACCCGCAGAGCGTCGACGTGACTGTCAAGCGGCGGGGCGGAGAGCGGCGACTCGTGCTCGGGCGAGGCCGGTGAGCCGCTCGATGTCGTGTTCGTCAGGCAAGTCATCGGTATCGGGTGGGAGTCGACGTCCGACGGGGAGCATCGGGGTGCCATCGCGTCGGTAGTAGATGACTCGGCCGTTGGCGTGGCGCTTGGCGGTGTAGTGCCTGCGGGTCTTGGCACGGTTGTGGCCGCCGCACCCGAGTCCGGCGTTCTCGATGTCGGTGTTGCCGTTGTCCCGGCCGTATTCGTCGAGGTGGTCGATCTGCGTGTGTTCGCCGGGGATGTCGCAACCGGGAAAGTCGCAGCACGTGGCCATGAGTCGGGCGGCGTCGCGGGCGGCGCCGGTGAACAAGCGGCGTTTGCGGCCCATGTCGAGGACGACGCCGGCGGAGTTGAACACGACTCGGCGGATGTGTCCCAGCATGGCTGCTCGCACCACGGCGTCGGGTGTGAGGGGCGTGCCGCTCGTGGTTTCGCAGCGTCGCTCGGACAGGTCGGTGTCGGCGAGGTCGTTCGGCTCCGGGATGAGGCGTCGGCGGGCGAGAGCCTCTTCGAAGGTTCGCTGGTCGGTGACGATGTACACCAATGGCGAGGGTGTCTTGGCGTCGGCGGGCACCGCAACGGAGCGGCGGAAGATGGAGACCATGGCATCGAAGCGTCGTTGGGCATCGGTGCGCGGCAGCATCGAGGCGGGGGCATCGGTGCCGTGCACTCGGGTCCGCTCGGCGACGTCGGCGCGGAATTCGCGTTCGAGTGCATGGTTGAAGATCGCCTCGAGTTCGGCTGCGATCTCAGCGGTGCCGCCTGTGGCGCGGAGGTACAGCGATCCGTCGAGTTCGGTGGCGGTCGCTGTGCGGCGATCGTGAGAGATCTCACTGTCGCGGTAGGCGCCGTCGAGATCGGCGAGCATCTGCCAGCGGCGCAGACAGACCCGGGCGTCTTCGAACGAGAGTTGCTCCGCCTGGTCGAGCAGCACGTCGATCGAGTCGGGAAGTTGTTCGTTCACTCGCCGGTTTGCGGCAACGTTGGCGAGTTCACCGGCTTGGTCGGCTCCGATGTGCCCGGCGTAGAGGGCCTCGCCGACTTGGGGGAGCGCCACGATCCCCCTGGCGAGCTTGCGGGCGCTGACGACGTGAGAGCTGGACCAGTTGGCGTTGGCCTTGAGCCAACCTTTCATCGAGTGATGGTCGTCGACGGCGGCGATGTTGCGTCGTTCGCCCTCGGCGATGAGTGCCGCCATTTCAGCATCGAGACGCCGGTGGGCGAGTTCGAGATCACGAAACCGCTCGACGAAGGCCTGGTCATCGAGCTCGACGAGCTGCTCGACAATCGTGGCCAACATTGCGCCATCATAGCAAACATCAGATCTATTTGCAAGAAGAAACAGCACAGATGTTCGACACATTGGGATCGGATGGGTCTCGTCGTCGCGCGGGGCCGCGTCAGCGATGCGAGCGGATGGCGGCGAGCAGGTCGTCGTAGGTGTAGAGCGCCGGGAACTGCGGGAACTCGGAGATCACGTTCGCTGGCGCGTGGAACAGGTAGCCCGCATCGGCGGCGCCGAGCATGGTGGTGTCGTTGTAGCTGTCGCCGGCGGCGATCACCCGGTAGTTCAATGCTCGGAGCGCTTCGACCGCGCGCTGCTTCTGGTTCGGCTGGCGCAGCTCGTAGTCGACGATGCGATCGTCAGCGACCACGAGGCGATGGCACAGCACCGTCGGCCAACCGAGGTGGCGCATCAGCGGGCGGGCGAACTGCTCGAAGGTGTCCGAGAGCAGAATCACCTGGGTCTCGGCGCGGAGCTCGTCGAGGAATGCCCTGGCACCGTCGAGTGGTTCGAGACCGGCGATCACATCTTCGATCAACGACATCGTCAGCCCGTGCTCGTCGAGCAGCCCGAGTCGGTATCGCATCAGCACGTCGTAGTCGGGCTCGTCGCGGGTCGTGCGGCGAAGGCCCTCCATGTCGGTCCGTTCGGCGACGGCGATCCAGATCTCGGGCACGAGGACACCCTCGACGTCGAGCGTCACGATCGTCTGCTGGTCGGCGTTGCTCACCCGGTCATTCTGGCCAATCCCCCTCGTTTGTGTGCAGTTTTCGGTGAACCGGTCCACCGGAAACCCGACGCAAACGGCTGTGGTGGGGGCTCGCTACCTGGTCACGTGGGTGATCGGGAGTTGCGGACGTTGCGGGGCAGGGCACGCCTGGGTGGCCCATCCGAGGTAGATGACGCCGACCATGCGGTCGTCGGGCCCGAACCCACACAGATCGAGCACGGCCGGTGGTTGGGTGATCGCCGGCGTCGACCAGAAGCTGGCGAGTCCGAGTGTGGTCGCTCCGAGCAGCAGGTTCTGGATCCCAGCAGCGACGGCGTCGCGATTCTCGACGTGCAGCATCGGATCGGCGTGCGGTGAACACCCGACGACCAGCGTGGCCGGTGTACGCAGGTACTTCGTGCGGGTCTTGGACCGCTTGGCCTCGTCTCCGAAGTCGACCCGCTCCATCTCGTCGGCCATGACGGCACCGAGCCGCGCTCGGCCGTCACCGGTGAACACCGCGAACCTCCACGGCCAGGTCTTCTTGTGGTTGGGCGCCCAGGTGATCAGTCCGCACAGCTCGGCGATCAGTTCGAGCGGCACCTCGCGCTCGTGGTCGACGATCATCGAGGTTCGTCGCGTCCGTACCAGCCTCGAGAACTCCTCGAAGCCGATGCGGTCGTCGTCGGTGGCGGCCATGACCGTCAGGATGTCACGCGGTTGCCCAGATCAGCACTTCGGCGCCGTCGGATCCCGCCGTCAGCGTCGGCGATCCGGCACCGGTGAGTCGGACGGCATCGCCGGTCGCAAGCGACCCAGCACCGTCGAGGTGCGCCGAGCCGCTCGGCACGAACACGTGCACGTGGCGGTCGTCGGGTACCGCCACTGTTTCCCCACCGGCCAGCCGACCGCCCCAGAGCACGGCACCGCGTTGGCGGATCGTGATGGCGGCCTCGTGGCCCTTGCCGGAAGCGATCGGAACGAGACCCCCCTTGTCGAGTTCGGCGTTGATGTCGAGCTGCTCGTAGCCGGGGTTCACCGATTCGGTGTCCGGCGGCACCCACATCTGCACGAAGTGCACGTCGTCGCTGCCGGAGTTGTTCATCTCGCTGTGCCAGATGCCCGTACCCGCCGACATGCGCTGGGCGAGGCCCGGGTAGAGGATGCCTCGATTGCGTTCGGAGTCCTTGTGTTCCAACTGGCCCGACAGCACCCACGTCACGATCTCCATGTCACGGTGCGGGTGGGTGTCGAAGCCCGAACCGCCGCTGACGATGTCGTCGTTGTTGACGAGCAGCAGGCCGTGTCCGGTGTTGGCGGGGTCGTAGTGGCGTCCGAAGCTGAACGAGTGCTTCGAGTCGAGCCAGCCGATCTTCGTGTGTGGTCGCTCGCTCGCTCGTCGGACGTCGATGGTTGCAGACGTGGTCATGACAGGTGAAACAGTTGCGGACACAACGATATTCCCGATGAAGTCACCGGTCTGGTCAACGAGATCGTCTCAGGGTGCGGAGAGCCGATAGAACGCTCCGGTGCCGCACGCCGTCCGACCAATCCTTGCGGTGGTCGCGGCGGCAGTGCTGTTCGGAACAGCCGGCACCGTGCGCGAACTCGGGCCCGACAGCACCACGGCGCTGGGTGTGGGAGCCACACGTATCGTCATCGGAACCTTGGTCTTGTGGCTTGCCGTGTGGTGGGGGCGCCGGACTGGGTCGATCCCATCGATCAGCGAGCCGGTCCGAACGAGTCGCTGGTTGATCCTGCTCGGTGGGTTCGGCGTCGCCACCTATACCCCGGCGTTCTTCGAGGCCGTCGAACGCACCGGTGTGGCTGTCGGCACCATCGTCGGTGTGGGGAGTGGCCCGTTCTTCGCCGGCGCGCTGGAGTGGGTGTGGCGCGGTGTTCGGCCCAGCCGGTGGTGGACGATCGGCACGGTCGTCACCGTCAGCGGCGGGGCGGTGTTGGTCCTGGCGCAGAGCGCCAGCGACTCTGCGAGCGGTTCCGCGAGCGAGCCGATCGATGCCGTCGGCATCACCTTCGCGCTCGCCGCAGGGTTCGGCTACGCCCTGTACTCGGTGACATCCAAGGTGGTGATGGAGCGAGGTGTCGCCCCAGTACTCACGCTGGCGTCGACGTTCCTCGTCGGATCGGTCGCGGTTGCGGTGCTCGCGGTCGGCGAGCCGTTCGGATGGATCACGACCGGTGCCGGACTCGTGATGGCACTGCAGCTCGGTGTGCTGGCCACCGGCGTGGCATACATCCTCTACGGCTACGGGTTGCAGCGGTTGACGTCGGCAACCACCGTCACACTGGTGTTGGCCGAGCCGCTGACCGCCACGATGCTTGCCGTGCTGGTGTTGGACGAGTCGATTGCGCCGGTCGCATGGATCGGCATCGTCGGCCTGCTCGCCGGCCTCTTGCTCGTGGGTCGCACCGCACACGTCTCGTTCGAACCGGTGCCGAGCGACATGCGCGATCAGTCCGGGATCTGACGGGCCCGGCTGGGCTGCACCCGCGGCGCCTCGTTCGGCATCTTCGGATACACCGGTGGCCAAGGAGCATCGGGGATGCCGTCGGCGAGGTCGGCGGCGAATTGCTCGACCAGCGGGGCGATCGAGACTGCGGAGTCGTCGATCAGTTCCCAAGGGTCGCCGCGCTCGTCGAGCCGTGTGGGCACCGTGTCGATCGTCATCTCCTCGGGATCGATCGATTCGAGTTCGTCCCAGCCGAACGGTGTCGACACCTGGGCTCCGACCCGCGGTCGCACGCCCCACGCTCCGAACATGTTCTTGTGGGGCGCGTTCTGGTTGTAGTCGACGAACACGCGTGTCCCTCGCTCTTCCTTCCACCACTTGTCGGTGAGCAGGTCCGGGTGACGCCGCGCCAACTCCCGACCCAGGGTGATCACGGCCCCTCGCACGGCGAACGAATCCCAGCCGGGCTCGACACGGACGTAGACGTGAACGCCCTTGCTGCCCGTGGTCTTGGGGAACCCGATCATCCCGAACTCCGCCAGCAGATCGCGAACGTGGCCGGCGGACTCTCGTACCATGTCGAACGTAACCCCGGGGGAGGGGTCGAGATCGATGCGCATCTCGTCGTGGTCCTGCGGTGTGGACGCCCGGAACGGCCATACGTGGAGCCCGAGCACACCCATGTTGACCGCCCACAGGACGTGGGCGAGATCGGCGATCACGAGCGCCCGCGACGGTGTGCCGTTGATCGTCTCGACCGTGGTGGTTTCGAGCCAGTCAGGAGCCGAGTCGGGGATGCGCTTCTGGAAGAACGACTTCTCGCGCACTCCGTTCGGGTATCGCTCGAGCAGCACCGGCCGGTCTCGAATGGTCGGCATCAGGGCATCGGTGACCGCCACGTAGTAGAGGGCGAGAGCGAGCTTCGAGCGGTCTTGCTTCGCCGGCCCGACCGACGGAAACATGACTTTGTCGGGGTTGGTGATCGTCACCGTGCGGCCGCCCGCCTCGACCTCCACCGGCGCCCCGAACTCGTCGGCCTTCCCCATCGCGGGAACGCTACCCGTGTTGTCCCTACTGGCCGGCGTGGAGTTCGTCGTTGAGCCCGCCCCAGCTGCCGAGGCGAGCGCGGGCCACGACCTTGCCGCTCTGGCCGTCGCGTATGAACATCATCCGATCCTGGCCCGACAGTTCGCGAGCCTTCACGACGCCTTGCGGGGTCAACACCGGGGTGCTGGCCGTCACGTACAACCCGGCTTCGACCACGCAATCGTCGCCGAGGCTGATGCCGATGCCGGCGTTCGCTCCGAGCAGGCAGCGCTCGCCGATCGTGATCTGCTCCTTGCCACCGCCCGACAGGGTGCCCATGATCGACGAGCCGCCACCGATGTCACTGCCGTCGCCGACGATCACTCCTGCGGTGATGCGACCCTCGACCATCGACACGCCGAGCGTGCCGGCGTTGAAGTTGCAGAACCCCTCGTGCATCACGGTGGTGCCCTCGGCTAGATGGGCGCCGAGTCGGACCCGATCGGCGTCGGCGATGCGTACGCCCGACGGGATCACGTAGTCGGTCATCCGCGGGAACTTGTCGACGCTGTGCACCTGGAGGACACCCCCGTCGAGCTTGACCTGGAGCCGCACGTCATCGATGTCCGACACGGCGACCGGGCCGAGATTGGTCCACGCCACATTCGTCAGCGCTCCGAACAACCCGTCGAGGTTCAACGTCCGCGGCGCCGCCAACCGGTGCGACAGCAGGTGTAATCGGAGGTACCCGTCCGATGCGGACGCCGGCGCCTCGTCGACGTCGATCGTGATCCGAACCGGGCGGATGATCACTTTGCGGAGGTCGTCGGTGGTGTCGCGCATGCCGAGCTGCGACTCGATCTCGTCGGTCGGGCAGTCGTCGTCGCCGAACTCACCCCAGCCCAGCCAGCGATACCAGGTGTCGAGCACCGAGCCGTCCGCTGCGAGGGTTGCGAGGCCAGCGCCCCACGCCATCCGTGTCATCTACCAAACCTCCGGTCGCAGTGTCGGGAACAGGATCACTTCTTTGATCGAGTCGACCCCTGCCAACAGCATGGCCACCCGATCCATGCCGATACCCAACCCGCCGGTCGGTGGCATGCCGTACTCGAGCGCACGGATGTAGTCCTCGTCGACGCCGGTCGCCTCGTGGTCGCCCGCGTCCTTGGCCGCCTGTTCGTCCTCGAACCTCGCCCGCTGCTCGACCGGATCGTTCAGCTCCGAATAGCCGTTGCCGAGCTCGCGCGAGTCGACGAAGATCTCGAACCGTTCGGTGAGCCACGGATCATCACGATCGACGCGGGCAAGTGGCGAGATCTCGGTGGGATGACCTGTCACGAACGTCGGGCGAACGATGTCTGATTCGCACAGCGTCTCGAACAGTTCCTCGACGAGCTTGCCGCCACCCCAGCGGGCCTCCCAGCGGATGCCGTGCGCTTCGGCCAGCGTGCGGAGTTCGTCGACCGGCTGGCTTGGGTGCACGGTGCGCCCGACCTTCTCCGATACGGCATCGACCATGCGGAGTCGCGGCCACGGCTCGGCGAGATCGATCGTCACGCCACGGATGTCCAACATGGTCGTGCCGATCGCATCTCGGGCAGCCTGGGTGACGAGCACCTCGCTGATGTCCATCACGTCGTTCCAGTCGCCGAACGCCTGGTAGAGCTCGATCATCGTGAACTCGGGATTGTGGCGGGTGGAGATGCCCTCGTTGCGGAAGATCCGACCGATCTCGTACACCCGCTCCATCCCGCCGACGATCAGCCGCTTGAGGTGCAGCTCGAGCGCGATCCGCAGGTACAGCTGCATGTCGAGGGTGTTGTGGTGCGTCGTGAACGGGCGAGCATGGGCGCCACCCGGCTCGGCGTGCAGCACCGGCGTCTCGACCTCGATGAAGCCACGCTCGTGCAGCGTGCGGCGGAAGCTGGCGATGATCTCGTGTCGGATCCGGAACGCCCGCTGCGCTTCAGGGTTCACGATCAGATCTGCATAGCGCTGGCGGAAGCGAGTGTCGACGTCGCTGAGACCGTGCCACTTGTCGGGCAACGGACGCACCGCCTTGGCGAGCAACTCGACCGACTCGGGCTTGACCGACAGCTCGCCCTTGCGGGTGGTCATCACGGTGCCGTGTACGCCGACCCAGTCGCCGAGATCGAGGCGTTTGATCGCCGCGAAGGCCTCGTCGCCGACCACCGCTCTCGAGATGAACAGCTGAACGTCGCCGGAACGATCCCGGATTGTGGCGAAGACGAGCTTTCCCGAGTCGCGCATCAGCATGACCCGGCCGGCGACAGCGACGGCGTCGTCGGTCTCGGTGCCGGGCTCGAGTTCGCCCCACTCGGCACGGACATCGGCGACCGTGTGGGTGCGATCGAAACGGTACGGATACGGGGCGACACCAGCGGCGCGCAAGTCGTCGAGCTGCGCCAGTCGGCGGGCCTTCTCTGCAGCGAGTCCGCTCCCGGTTGCCGACGGGTCGGTCGGCTCGTCGATCGCGTTGTCGATCGGGTTGTCGGAGGTCGGATCGTCGGTGCTCACGGTTCCCCGACGGTATCGAAACGACAAGAGCCCTGCGCGTTCGGTTGCGACCGACGCCCGATCGAACGCTGCGGACCGTACTCTGGAGTCGTGCGTGCTCGGACCAAGATCATCGGCGCGGCGCTTCTCGCCGTCGGAATCGGACTTCCCGTCGTGGCGCTCGGACCCGACGACTCGATCGACCGGGCCGCGACCGCCGTCACCCAGGCCGTGCGTGTCTCCGCGCCCATCACCGACGTGGTCACGGTGTACAACTCGGGAAACTTGCGCGACGACGTGGCCAATCAAGCGGTCAATGCGGCTCGGTCCGCCGGAGCGTCCCTCGCGTTCGGCCGGTCGGCCAGTGTGGCGATGACCGGGTTGTACCGGGGTGCAAACCCCGTACAGCTCCCACCACAGGGTTTTGCGTTCCCCATGGGGGCGACGGTGCTGCCGAAGGACGCCGTGGCGCGAACGATCGGTGCTGATGCAGCGCAGTTCTTGGCGCCGGATGCGCTGGTCCTGGGTGAGGTGTCGGCAGGGCTACGCGGGGCGCAGGCCGGCGACACCGCTCTGCTGACCTCCGGGTCCGGTGCGACGGTGTCGTTCCGGATCGCCGCGGTGCTCCCCGCCAATCGGGTCGGTGGAGCCGAGTTCTTGATGTCGACCGAGGCGGCCGATCGGCTCGGCATCGATCGGCTGAGTCGAGTCGTGATGTGGAACTTCCCTTCGCGGGCCGCGATCGATTCGGCACTGTCTGCCAACGGTCTGGTGTCGACGTCGATTCGTATCCGTCGCAGTTGGGATGCGGCCGACCCCGATGACACGATCGGCATGGCCCAGACCAAGGCCACGCTCGGCGAGTTCGCCTATCGGGTCAACTCGGACGGTTCCGTCAGCCAGGACGCGGCCTGGGTGAACACCTACCTGCCGGCGGGTCGTGAGTTGTTGAACGGCTCGATCCCGATCCGGGCGCGGTGCCACAACGCGGTGAAGCCGGCGATCCAGGCGGCACTCGCCGAGATCGCGGCTGCAGGTCTCGGCGGCACCATCAACGTCGACGACGCGAACACCGCCGGAGGCTGCCACCTCGCCCGGTTCAACCGCCTCACACCCGACAGCTCCCTCGGGTTCCTGTCGCGTCACTCGTGGGGCATGGCGCTCGACACCAACACACAGGGTTCATGCCAGGGTTGCGCTCCGCCCGACTTCGCGACGATTCCAGGTGGCTGTCGAGCCGTACAGATCTTCCGCAAGCACGGCTTCTCCTGGGGCGGGAACTTCCTCACCCCGGATGGCATGCACTTCGAGTGGGTCGGCGAACGGCGCGACCTCCTCGCCTACCCGTCGAGGTTCTGCCCCAACGTCGCGACAGGCGCCCTCGCCTTGGACAACGCCGAAGTCGGCCGCTCACGGCTCTACCAGGACGACGGTCTGTTCGTGGGCGATCACTGATGTCCACCAGGTTCCTGATCATCGGTGGCGGACCTGCAGGCAATATTGCCGCCACCACGGCAGCTCGTCTCGGCGCCGAGGTGGTGATGGTCGAGCGTGACGTCGTCGGTGGCGCCGCTCACCTGTGGGACTGCATCCCATCGAAGTCGATGATCGCCACCGGTCGAGCGATCAGTCGCACCCGGGCGATCGGCGGCATGGGGCTCGCCGATGTCGACACCACCGTGGACGTCGACACGCTGACCGATCGCATCGCATGGGTGAAGGACACGATGCGCGACAACACGACCCGGCTCCTCGAGAGCCAAGGTGTCCGCATCCTGCGCGGCACCGGCCGGTTCACCGGGCCGCACGCCGCCGAGGTCGTCGGCCCGGACGGCAGCGAGACGATCGAGTTCGATGCAGCGCTGGTCTCCACGGGTTCACGCCCGCGGATTCCCGAGTGGTGTCATCCCGACGGCGATCGAATCCTCACCACGCGCGACTGCTACCCGCCGAAGATCTTCCCGGAGAGCATCACCGTCGTCGGCTCCGGAGTCACCGGGGTGGAGTTCGTCCACATGTTCTCGTCGTTCGGTTCGAAGGTCACGCTCGTCGTCAGTCGCCAGCAAGTACTCCCCGGAAAGGATGCCGAGGTGGCGGCCGTACTCGAGGAAGAGTTCATGCGCCGCGGCGTCAAGTTGCTGATGGGCGCGCGGGCCGAATCGATCGAGCGCACCGACGACTCGGTCACCGTTCGTTGCGACGATGGCCGTTCGGTCACCTCGACACACGCCGTGCTGGCCATCGGCTCGATTCCGAACACCGAGGATGTCGGGCTCGACGCAGCCGGGGTCGCCGTGAACGACTGGGGCTACGTCGACATCAACCAGCACTGCGTCACCAACGTGGCCCACATCTACGCCGCCGGTGACATCAGCGGCAAGCTGCCCCTGTCGTCGGTGGCGTCGATGCAGGGACGAAAGATCGCCGAACACATCATGGGTGGCCACACGCGCAACCATCGCCACCTCGATTACGACAAGGCCGCATCGGCCATCTTCACCGAACCCGAGATCGCTGACGTCGGTCTCGCCGAAGCCGAAGCGTTCAGCTCCGGTCGCAAGATCCGGGTCACGAAGGTGCCGTTCTCTTCGACGGCGAAGGCGATGATCAACAACGACACCAAGGGGTTCGTCAAGATCATCTCCGACCCGGCCACGGGTGAAGTGCTCGGCGGGTCGATCGTCGGGCGCCAAGCGGCGGAGCTCATCTCGGTGATCGCCGTCGCGGTCACCGCCGGGCTGACCGTGACCGATCTCGCCGAGAGCATCCTGGTGCACCCCGCCCTCAGCGAAGCCCTCTCCGAAGCCGCCGAATAGCACCCGACCCCCCGAGCGATGAGCGAAGCGCCGCCATTCGGGCGGTTGGCTCATCACCAAGGGTGTGCAGGTTCGAGCGATGAGCGAAAGGCCGCCATTCGGGCGGTTGGCTCATCACCTTCGCTCCGATCGCGCGACCCAGCTACTCGATGATCGCCAGGATGTCGCCGCCGCCGACGGTGTCGCCAGCAGTGACCTTGATCTCTTTGACGGTGCCGGCTTTCTCGGCGTTGATCTGGTTCTCCATCTTCATGGCCTCGAGCACCACGATGCCGGCGCCGATCTCGACGGCCTGACCGACCTCGACGAGCACCTTCACAATGGTGCCCTGCATCGGTGCCTCGACCGAGCCGGAAGCGACCGCACCGCCGCCTCCCGATCCGGAACTGTGCTTCTTCTTCTTGGCTACGGGCGCCCCGGCGACTGCCACGGTCGGTGTCTCCGGCACCCACATGTCGACAGCGAAGCGCTTGCCGTTGACCTCGACGGTCGTCGACCGCTTCACGAGCGGCTCCGCCTCGGGGTCGTCGGTTTCGGGTGCGGTGCTCTCGGCCTTGCCGCCGATACCGGTCAGGTCGAGCACCTCTTCGACCCACTTCGTCGAGTGCGTGACCGCAGCGAAGTCGGGATGCTTGAGGATCGCGAGGTCAGCCGCAATGGTGGTGGCGACCCCTTCGACCACCAATTCGTCGAGCGCCCGGATGATGCGGGCGATGGCGACCTCGCGGGTGCGGCCCCACACCACGAGCTTGCCGACCAGGTTGTCGTAGTACTGGCTGATCTCGTCGCCCGAGTGGTAGCCGGAGTCGAAACGAACCCCGAACCCGTCGGGGGCGAGCAATTTGGTGATCGGACCAGGTGACGGCAGGAACTTGCCCTCGGCGACGTCTTCGGCGTTGATGCGGATCTCGATCGAGTGGCCGCGACGGGCGGCGTCGACCTCGGCCTGCGTCATCGGCAACTCTTCGCCGGCGGCGACCCGGATCTGCCATTCGACGAGGTCGATGTCGGTGATCATCTCGCTGACCGGATGCTCGACCTGGAGCCGGGTGTTCATCTCGAGGAAGAAGAAGTCGCCGTCCTGGAAGATGAACTCGACGGTTCCGGCGCCGTAGTAGCCGACCGCCTTCGCAGCCTTGACGGCTGCCTCACCCATTGCCTGTTCGACACCGTCGGGAAGGTTCGGCGCCGGCGCTTCCTCGACGAGCTTCTGGTGTCGGCGTTGGGCAGAACAGTCCCGCGAGGAGATCCACACGCAGTTGCCGTGCTTGTCGCCCACCAACTGGATCTCGACGTGGCGCGGCCAGGTGAGGTACCGCTCGACGTACACCTCATCGCGACCGAAGAACGCCTTCGCCTCGCGCTGTGCGCTCGCCATGGCGTCGTCGACCTCGGCTTCGGCCTGGACCACTTTCATGCCCCGGCCTCCGCCACCGAACGCCGCTTTGATGCACACCGGCCAGCCGAACTCGTTGCCGAACGCCTTGATGTCGTCGGGTCCCTTGGCGAACTCGGTGGTACCGGGCACCACCGGTGCACCGCCTCGGATCGCGGCGAGGCGACTGGAGACCTTGTCGGACATCTCGTCCATCGCGGTCGGCGGTGGGCCGATGAACTCGACACCCATCGCACCGATGGCTCGGGCGAAATCGGCGTTCTCGGAGAAGAATCCGTAACCGGGGTGCACCGAATCGGCGCCGCTCTGCTTGATCACGTCGAGCACCACGTCGGTGTTGATGTAGCTCTCGGCGGCGGTCTGTCCTCCGAGGGCATACGCCTCGTCGGCGAGACGCACGTGCAACGAGTCGCGGTCGAGTTCGGAGTACACCGCCACGGTGGGGATGCCCATCTCGCGGGCGGCGCGGATGACTCGGACGGCAATTTCGCCACGGTTGGCGATCAGGATCTTCTTGAGCACGGATGCCAATGTAGGGGTCGTGGTCATCGACGGAGACATCTGGGGTTCGACGCCGTGGCCGACGGGATGGGACGTACGCCATGTCGTCGAGACCGGGAGCACGAACACCGACCTCGTTGCGGCGTTCGAGGCGGGTACTGCGACCAGCCGTACCGTCCTGTCAACCGACCATCAGACGGCGGGCCGGGGACGGCTCGATCGGCGATGGGATGCCCCGCCCGGGGCCAACCTGTTGGTGTCGATCGTCGTGGCGCCGATTCCGGATGTGCCGGCCGAGGTGACTCATCGGGTCGGACTCGCTGCCGTCGCTGCGGTCCGACGGTTCGTCCCGATCAGCGTTGCACCGACGGTCGGGCTCAAGTGGCCGAACGACGTGCTGCTCGGCGGTCGCAAACTCGCCGGGATCCTGGCCCAGCGGGTGCCAGGTCATGATGCCGTCGTCGTCGGGATGGGACTCAATGTCGGCTGGTCGCCCGCGGACGCTGCGGCGCTCGCGCCGAACGTCGACGACCCCACCGTCACGCCGGCCCAACTGCTGCGGGCGCTCCTCGAGGAATTGGACGCACTTCCCACGGACATCTCGTCCCGTTACCGCGAGGCACTGACCACGATCGGTCAGTCGGTGCACGTGGAATTGCCCGGTGACTCCGCTGTGCTCGATGGTCGCGCCGTCGACGTCGACGACGTTGGGCGACTCGTCGTGATCGATGCGAATGGCGAGCGACACGTGCTCGATGTCGGCGACGTCGTGCACGTCCGGCCGGCGGCGGTTGAACCTCCGCGCTGAGACCGAGATCACGCCGTGGTGCCGTCACGGCCAGCTGGTGCAGCACTAGCGTCGTCTGCCATGTCCGCACCCGGCCGCACTCGTCGGCGAAGCTCCGCGCCTCTGGGGCTGGTGCTCGCCGTGGTCATCGGTGCCGTCGGCGCGTTCGGCGTGATCAGGGCGGCGAATGCCCGCACGGGCGACATCGAACGCATCGAGGGGCTGGAGTTGGCCCTCACCCCACAGGACGGCCCCGCCCAGAACTATCTGCTGATCGGCTCCGACACCCGCGAGAACGCTGACCCGAACGACCCCGACTTCGGGAGTATCGGCGACACCAACGCCGTGTCGGGTCGACGATCCGACACGATCATGATCTTGCGACAGGAAGCCGACGGCAATGGCGCCTCGGTCGTGAGCCTGCCGCGAGATTTGTGGGTGAACATCGCCGGTCGAGGGAGTCCGAACCGGATCAACTCGGCATACAGCGACGGCACCGACGTGCTGGCCACCACGATCACGCAGGAACTCGGCATCCCGATCAACCACGTCGTCGACATCGACTTCAACGGTTTCAAAGAGCTCGTCGACGCGGTCGGCGGTACACAGGTGTGCTTCCTGTACCCGACACGCGACACGAACACCGGGCTCGACCAGCAGCCCGGCTGCCACGTGCTCGACGGGTTGCAGTCGCTGCAGTACGCCCGCAGCCGCTACTACGAGGAGTTCCGTGACGGCGAGTGGCGTACCGACCCGCGATCCGACCTCGGTCGCATCGAACGTCAGCAGAGTTTCCTCCAGCAGACCGCCGACTCCACGATCGACAAACTCCAGTCTGACCCGTTCCTTGCGTCCGAGCTGATCAACTCCGGGACTGCGGCGGTGCGCATGGATCCTGGCCTCGATCCGGTTGCCGCTGCGGGCACGTTGCGCAAGGCGTTTGCCACCGGGTTGAACAAGTATCAGCTTCCCGTCGTGGGTGTCACCGAGGACGGTAATGCCGTCCTGATCCTCGATCCCTCGGCGGAACCGATCCTCGACTACTTCCGCGGCGTCGGCCCTCCACCGCCGATTCCCTCGTAGACGGCGCGTATCGATGAAGATCGTCATCACCGGGGCCGGCGGTCAGCTCGGCGTGGATCTCGTGGAGCACTGCACCGACGCGGGAGACGACGTGTTGGCGTTCGATCGGTCGTCGCTCGACATCACCGACGCTGCAGCGGTACGAGAACTGCTCTCGTCGACTCGTCCCGACGCAGTGGTCAACGCTGCTGCCTACACCGCCGTCGACGCCTGCGAGACCAACGAGGCGGTCGCCTACGCCGTCAACGCCGACGCAGTCGGGTTCCTCGCTGCGGCCTGCGACGAGGTGGCTGCGCACCTGGTGCACGTCAGCACCGACTACGTGTTCGACGGCACGCTCGACCGGCCCTATCGGGAAGACGACCGCACCAATCCGCAGTCGGTGTACGGGCGGTCGAAGCTCGCGGGCGAGATCGCCGCCGGCGCGAATGCATCGATCGTGCGCACGTCGTGGGTGTGTGGCGAGCACGGGAACAACATGGTCAAGCTGGTGCTGCGTCTCGCTGCGAACCCTGAACAGGCGCTCGCCTTCGTCGACGACCAGCGCGGCCACCCCACCTTCACCGCCGACCTCGCACCCGCTGTGCGGCTGCTCGCCGTCGACCGCCGATCAGGCGTGCACCATCTGACCAACCAGGGCGCGGTGAGCTGGTACGAGTTCGTCCGCGAGATCCTGGCTGCAGCGGGGTACGACGCGGACCGGGTGCGCCCGATCTCCAGCGCCGATCTCGCCCCGCCCCGCCCGGCCCCGCGCCCGGCCAACAGCGTGCTCGACAACGCCGCCTGGCGCGCCGCCGGCTTCGAGGAACTCCGCGACTTCCGCGAACCATTGGCCGAGTTGGTCGCCAAGCTCCGGGGTCAGACCTCGGTCTGACCCCTGGCTCAGTGTCAGAGCCCGAGGAACGCTCGGGCGGAAGGCATCCCGTGAATCTCGATGTCGTCACGCCGGATCGTCTCCCAGTGACTTCGCGGCATCCGGAAGCCGATCATCTCGTCGGGCTGCCGACGCCGGAGCGTCCGCCGTCGGCCCTCCTCCGAGTAGCCCAGCGAGCGCGTGACCCCGAGGGAGGCGTCGTTGTCGTGCCAGGCGCCCGTCTGCGCGAACTCGGCGTCGAGGCCGTCGAATCCCAACGTCAGCGCTGCCATGCGCATCTCTTTGCCGAACCCTTGACCCTGGTACTCACGTCCGAGCCACGACCCTGTCGTGAATTGGCGCAACGCCGAGAAATCTGCGGCCATCAGGTCGCACATACCGACGACGTCGCCGTCCGCGATCACCGCGAACTGCAGGTTCCAGCTGTCAGGGCGCAGGTCCGCTCGCGTCCGTGCGTAGAAACGCATGGCCTCCTGCTCCATCTGCGGCGAGGGCAGGTCCGTCCACGGGATCGTGAATGGCATCACGGTGGGGTCGTGCACGCCGCGCGCCGTAACGGCGAGCAGTTTGCGGGCCATCTGGTCGTCCAGGTACCGCAGCGTGAGACGTGGCGTCCGCACCGCAAGGTCCAACAGCGGCCAGTGATCGTTCTTCATGGTCGAGTGTCGCAGACTCCTACGATCGGCCCCATGGGGTTTTCGAGAGCCGAACTCGATTCGTTCGTCGATGCCACGGTTCCCGACCTCGTCGGTCCCGGGTTGCGGCTGCTGTTCGTCGGCATCAACCCTGGGCTCTGGACCGCCGCCACGCAGACACACTTCGCCCATCCGGGCAACCGCTTCTATCCAGCTCTGCTGCAAGCCGGGATCATCGAGCGACCGATCGATCGGGGTGTCGGCATGACCGACGACGATCGGCGCACGCTGATTCAGCGTGGAATCGGGATCACCAACGTGGTCCAGCGGGCGACTGCGAAGGCGTCAGCGCTGAGCAATGACGAACTTCGCACCGGTGGTGAACAGCTCCGAGCCTTCGTACGCACTCACACCCCGACCGTCGTGGCGATTGCCGGGATCACCGCCTACCGCACTGCGTTCGGACGTCCGAAGGCGGTGATGGGGGAGCAGTCCGAGCGCTTCGAGGGTTCACGACTGTTCGTGGTGCCGAATCCGAGCGGTCTCAACGCCCACGAGACCACCTCGTCGCTCGCCGCCTCGTACGCAGACGCCGCCTGCGCCGCCGGCATCATCTCGCTGCGGTGAGTTTCGCCGCACCCTGTGCGCGCTGGAACTCACCGGAACCCGCGGTGTCCTCGCTGCGGTGAGTTTCGCCGCACCCTGTGCGCGCTGGAACTCACCGGAACCCGGTGCCACCGCTGCGCCACCGGCAGCCGCCATGATGGTTCCGGTGGACTCCCCGGCACGAACCGACGACGGCCGGACGCAACCGATCCGAGTCGCGTACTCCGTCGAGCAGTGCTGGCATCCGAGCCCCGGCGGCACGGCGATCGCAGCACTGAGGATCGCACGAGAACTCGAGCGTCTCCCCGCCGACGTCGAACTGCATCTCGTCGCCGGCAAACACCCCGTTGCGCCCGTCGCCGAGTTTCGCCCGAGCGGGCCGGTGGCGATGCTCCCGCTCGCTCGACCCGTCCTCTACGAAGCCTGGACGCGACTGAACTGGCCCAAGGTCGAATCGGTCACCGGGGAGATCGACGTCGCCCACGCGACCGGACTCGTCCCTGCTGGTACTGCTGCACCGCTGGTGGTGACGGTCCACGATCTTGCCTTCGTGCACGACCCGGCGAAGTTCTCGAAGCAGGGCGTCCGCACGATGAACCGCAGCCTCGGGGCCATCATCCGTCGTGCCGACCGCGTGATCTGCTCCAGTGAGGCCACACGACGCGACTGCGTTGCCACCGGGATCCCGGCGGAGCGACTTCGGCTCGTTCCGCTGGGTGTCGACGTCGTCGCCGTCTCCGACGTGGACATCGATCGGGTGCGGCGCCGCTACCTGTTGCCCGATGAGTTCGTGCTGTTCGTCGGCACCTTCGAGCCCCGCAAGAACCTCGCCCGTCTGGCCGAGGCCATGCGTCGTCCGGGGATGCCGGGGCCCCTCGTGGTGGCCGGTGCCGACGGCTGGGGTGATGTCGGTGTGGTCGATCACGGCGACACGTTGTTCCTCGGGTTCATCCCCGACGCCGACCTGGCCCCGTTGTACGCAGCTGCCACCGTGTTCGCCTACCCGAGTGAACGAGAGGGATTCGGGTTGCCGGTCGCGGAGGCGATGGCCCAGGGCGCGGCCGTCGTCACGAGCTCGGGCACCTCGACCGAGGAGGTTGCGGGAGGGGCAGCCGTCCTCGTCGACCCGTTTGACGTCGACGACATCGCTCGCGGGATCATCGAGGCATCCGACCGGCGCAGCGAGCTCGCCCAGGCCGCCCGACATCGGGCCGGCGAGCTCACCTGGGAGCGGTCGGCCGGACTCACGCTCGCCGTCTACCGTGAGCTCGCTCCATGACCGATGCCCCGATCCAGGCGAGCAGCGAGGGGGTCTCGACTGGGCGGCGGTCTCCGATCGACGTCGCGGTCAACCTGCTGTGGTGCGTGCCGGGCGAGGTCGGCGGTTCCGAGCAGTACCTCGTGCGCCAACTCCTCGGCCTCGCCGCTCAGCCGACGCCGTTCGTGGCGACGCTGTACTGTCTGGCGTCGTTCGTGGAGGCACATCCCGAGCTCGCCTCGCTCCATTCGATGGTTCCTGCGACCGTCAGTGGCGCCAGCCGTCCACGTCGCGTTCTTGCCGAGCACACCTGGCTACGCCGACGCACACGGCACGCCGACGTCGTCCACCACGGCGGCGGAACCACACCGGCCGTCGGCCGCCGACCGATCGTGCTCACGATCCACGATCTGCAGTACCTCACTCATCCCGACTACCTCACCCCGACGAAGCGGCGTTACCTCGAACGAACGATTCCGAAGTCGGTGGGTCGGGCGGCCGTCGTTGCGGTCCCGACCGACTACGTCCGACGCACCGTGGTCGAGGCGTACGGCGCCGACGCAGACCGCGTGCTGGTCGTTCCGCACGGTGTCGAGGCCTCGCTCGGGAGCGACGCCCCCTCGGCGGCCGAACTCCGTGGCCGGTACGGCATCGGGGAGGGGAGGATGATCGTGTATCCGGCGATCACCCATCCCCACAAGAACCATCGGTTCCTGCTCGAACTGATGGCCCGGCACTGGACCGATCCGGATCTGCGACTCGTGCTGTTGGGTGGAAGTGGTTCGGCGGAGCACGACGTGGCGGCCGACATCGCACGCCTCGGACTCGAGCGCCGGGTGATTCGTCCCGGTCGCGTTCCCGATGCACATCGCGACGGGCTGATCGCAGCGGCGGACGCGCTCGTCTTCCCGAGTGAGTACGAAGGATTCGGGGCGCCGGTGGTGGAAGCGATGTCGCTCGGCACACCGGTGGTCTGTTCCGACCAGCCGGCGCTCGCCGAGGTCGTGGGTGCCGCAGGTCTGGTGCTCCCGCTCGCCCTCGACGCCTGGGCCGATGCGCTCGACGTGATCGCCGATCGCACCGACGAGCTGCGGGGCGCCGGTCGCGAGCGCGCTCGGGCCTTCACGACCGAGCGCTCCGGTGCTGCACTCGGAAACGCCTACGACTTGGCGATGAGGATCGGACGATGAGGAGCGATGCTGCAGCGATGCGGCCGCTGGTGGTGTTGTGTCCGCACTTCGAACCGGACACCGCTCCGACGGGCGTGGTGATGACCCGTATCGTCGAGGAATTGGTGGCGTTCGGTTACACCGTTCACGTCGTCACGGCACTGCCGTGGTACCGCTCGCACCGTATCGAACCAGCGTGGCAGGGGCGTCTGGTCCGCTCGGAGATCACGCCGTGGGGGTCGATCACCCGGGTCCATCCGTTCCCGGGCCGCGACAAGTCGAATCTGGTGCGACGAGCGCTCGGCTTCGGTGCCTACTCGTTGCTGGCCGGAGTGCAGTGCCTTCGGGTCGGCGGCTGGTTCCGTCGGTCAGGTGCGGTGATTGCGATGTCCCCACCGCTCACGCTCGGGCTCACCGGATGGGTGGCCAGCCGGCTGCGACGGTGCCCGCTCGTCTTCAACATCCAAGACGTCTTTCCCGACGCAGCCGTGGAAACGGGTGCGATCTCGAATCGCACGATCATCGCGGCGGCCTCGTGGCTCGAACGTGTGAGCTATCGGGCCGCTGACGCCGTCACGGTGTTGTCCGATGATCTGCGGGACAACGTCGTTGCGAAATTGATCTCGGCGCGCGGCGATCAGGCAGGCGCCACCGTGCACGTGATCCCCAATTTCGTCGACACCGAGGCCATCGCGCCCGCAGACCGGGCAACGCCCTATCGGGCAGAACTCGGCCTGGGCGACGGGCCGGTGGTGCTGTACGCAGGCAACGTCGGGTTCTCGCAGTCGCTCGACCTGGTGCTGGCCGCAGCCCGTGAACTCCCCGATGTCACGTTCTTGATCAACGGCAACGGCGCCGCCCGCACATCGCTCGAAGCCGCCGCTCGCGACATCACCAACCTGCGGTTCGCCGACTACATCGAGACGTCGCGCCTGTCGGAGCTGCTTGCGACCGGCGACGTCCACGTGGTTCCGCTCCGACGGGGTCTCGGCAGGGTGAGCGTGCCATCGAAGACCTACTCGATCATGGCGGCGGGACGGCCGGTCGTGGCGGCGATCGACCCCGACACTGCCGTGCCACGCATCCTGGCGGACTCGGGCGGTGGCGTGGCGGTGCCACCCGACGATGCGCCGGCGTTCATCGAGGCGATCCGGTCGATCATCGAGGATCCGGACCGCGGCAGTCGGCTCGGCGCCCTCGGACGGGCGTGGGTCGAGCGGGAGGCATCACCAGCGGCCGTGGGGGCCGCATACCACACCTTGCTGCGTTCACTGGCCTGAACCCTCATCCGATCGGGGCGTCGCTAGCCTCTCTGCTCGTGGCACCCTCTTCGTCGTCTTCCACCAACCGAGCCGCCAAGCTGGCCAAGTCCGGCTCCGGCAAGAAGGTTCGATTCCAGGGCGGAACGCTCTTCCCTGTCGTC
Organism: Actinomycetes bacterium; assembly: GCA_031426215.1. Classification (GTDB taxonomy): domain Bacteria; phylum Actinomycetota; class Acidimicrobiia; order Acidimicrobiales; family Ilumatobacteraceae; genus Sva-07. The sequence goes on along the minus strand of JANPKU010000173.1, from coordinate 686 downwards.
GTGACCGCCGTGATCGTCCTGGGGCTCGCACTCGTGGTGTACGCCCGCCAGAGCCAGCCAGCGGCTGATGCGTCGGCGCCGCAGGTGACCGACCACTGGCACCACGCCTATGGCTTCTACCTCTGCGACACGTGGGTCCAGCTCGACGGCGACGCCGAACAGCAGGGCACCGACAACTTCACCCAGTATCAACGCAGCGGTGTCCACAGCCACGATGACGGGCTCATGCACTGGCACCCGTTCACGTCCGCCGCAGTCGGGAGCAATGCGAAGCTGGGGGTCTTCTTGGACACCTACGGTGTCGAGCTCACCAACGACACGTTGACATTCGCGGAGTCGCAACGAGCGTCGCTCGAGGGGCAGCTCGTCGGTCAGACCCCGCCACGAGAAGACGTGTTGGTCTGGGAAGACGGTGACAGCTGCACCGTCGACGGTACCGAGCAGGACGCGGAACTGAAGGTCGTCGTGTGGAGCAACTTCACCGACACCGACGACGGCACCACCTACATCGCCGACTACGACAACATTCGCCTCGACCGCGATCAGATGGTCGTGGCAGTCGCATTCGTCCCTGACGACACTGACGTGCCGATGCCACCGTGGGCTCCCGAGCTCCCGGCGCTGGGTCAGATCGACTCCGGGGTGGTCAATCCGAACGCCTCGATCCCGACGGGTTCCGTCACTGG
>JANPKU010000172.1:0-2478 GCA_031426215.1 Actinomycetes bacterium | reverse complement strand
CGAGGTCGAGGGAGCGCAGCCCGTGGGCGCGGGCGTCGGCCACGATGCGGGTCAGTTCGTCGTGGAGGTTCACGGCTTCAGCCTCGTGAGGCTCTTGATCCCCGAGCGCGGGACAATGAACGTCTCGCGAGCGAGGCCGTTTTCCGCGATTGACAGCGCCAGCAGAACCGCCGACTTCGACTTCGACAGACACCAGCCGACAGTAACGACACCGCACGGCGCAACATCGTCGTCTCCGAAGTCGTCGGGGTCGAGCCAGCCGTCGCCGATGCTGCAGGCGTCGCACCACTCGACGAGGACGGGGTAGGGCTTCATGTTGACACCGCCGTTAGGGTTGGGGTGTGGCTGAGCCCGACTGGACGAAGTTCCCGATCAAGGTGACGGAAGACGGCGTTCCCGTGCTGTCCGAGGAGCTCCATTGGGAGTACCGACGCGAAGGGGGCGTCGTTCACGTCCGTGCCGGTGTGGCCAACGGTGACGAGCTGGTGGGCTACTCGTACGTGGCGGAGTAGGAGCACGGGGTACGGCTTCATGCGACGAACTCCTTGCCACGATGCAACGCCCACCCGTCATGGATGGCGATCTGTTCGTAGGCGAAACGGCCGTCGCCCGGCTCAAACCTGACGACGGCGAGGCCTTGCTGCCAGTCCTCTTGGACGCGCACCGGGCGACCGTCGAGGTCGATGCCGCCCTTCGTGGATGGCACCGCCCCATCGGTGCGGGCAAGGCACCCGGGCGAGGCAGCCATGATCGTCTTGGCGCCGTCGTAGTCGAGGCGTGTCCGCTCCGCCCACTCGCGACGGTGGATGTGGCCATAGATGACCGACGTCTTCTGCGTGGCGAGGTACTTGTGGGCCGTCGAGCCGCCGGATGCGACGCGGTCGCCGTGGATGATGCGCAGCCGCTCGTTGATCCAGAACGACGACGCCGGGTAGCCCGGTAGGTATTCGATCGAATAGCGGTCGAAGTGGCAGAGGAACGGCACCGACATCACCGGCCACGACTCGGGCGCGTTGCCCTGCCGTAGCCCGAACGCCGCGATGGCGTTGTCGAGGATGAAGTTCGGCAGCCGTTCCTCGTGGTTGCCGGCGAGCCACACGATCTTCGCGTCGGGTGCCGCAGCACGCAGTTCGGCGCACAGCACCGTCGCCCTGTCGATGGTCGCCTGAGTCGTCCGCTGGAACGCGGGCGAGGTGCGGTACTTCCCGAACTCACAGAGGTCGAGGTTGTCCCCGAGCAGCACGACGAGGTCCGGCTGCTCGTCGGCGACGATGGCGAGGGCGACCGAGATGGCTCGCTCGTCGTGGATCGGCTCGAGGTCGTTCGTCGACGTCCGGAAGTAGCCGAGCTGGATGTCGGGCAGGATCACCGCCGTCTGGAACGCCGACGCCTTCGCCTGCTTCGCCTTGGCGGCGGGCAGCTTGACGTTCGGCCCGGGGGTCACGACCGGCCACTGTGGGCCCGTCTCCCACGACGGGGAGAAGGCGATGCCCGTCATGTCGACCTTGTGGGCGACGCCTTCTTTGTCCTTGTAGAAACCTTGATGGACACTGACCTTCTGCACGCGTCCGATGTCGTCGACGTCGATGCCGTTGCGCTCGAGCAGTTCGGCGAGCCTGCCGAGGTTCGCCCTGGCCGGGATCGCCCCCGCGAGCGCGTCGCCGAGGTCACCCACGACGCATCCGCGACCGGTAGGAGGCGATCGTGTTGCGGTTCACGTCGTGGCCGGCGTCGGCGAACACAACGGCGACCGCCTGGTGTGGGCGCACCCATTGACCGCGAGCGTCGCGTTCGAGGATGAACTCGACGACCCGTGTCCGCTCGTCGGCGGGGAGGGTGTCGAGAATCTTCTCGAACTTGTACGCGGACGATGTGCCCCCGACCGACGCCAGAGCGTCGGCGAGGGATGTACCGGACTTTGCCACGTGCGGCCTCCGTTGGGGGTCGTCGGTTGGGGGTGCCCCGTCCGTGGGGCGAGGGGTGCGGCCTGCGGAATGCGACCGCTTCTCTGAAGGAACTGACGGGTGTCAGGGACGGCTACCGTCGGCGCGATGCGGATGTTTCTCGCCGGCCGTCCTGGCCTGGATCGTCACCTACGGCATCGACGAGGAGACCGAGGCGGAAGCACTCGCCCGCATGGAGCGGATGAACGTTGGGCCACCGTCACCCGATCAACGTGGTCATCGGGCGGCGCAACTGAGCCGCAGGGCGTTGCTGCCCGCCGCACCGTGCATAGTGGCGGTGGCGGTGGTTCTGCTCGCAACACGCCACGGAGCTGGGGTATCGCCCGACAGCATTGGATCGCGCGAGGTTTCGTTGGCTCGGCGCCGGCCTGCTCGCAGCGCAGGTGCTGTTCGGGGTCCGCTTCGCCTGGGTCGCGGGAGCAGCCTGACGCGCCGTCAGGCAGCGGCCGGCCAGGCCGGCTCTGCAACACCCGACGCGTCCCACGGTGCCGCCGGAACTGCCCAAGCCCCAGCC
>JANPKU010000171.1:0-2333 GCA_031426215.1 Actinomycetes bacterium | reverse complement strand
CGACGAGATGGTCAAGGTCTTGGCTCGACTGGCCCGGAACGCCCTTCACGAGGTGGCCATAGACATCCATCGTGACGCCGATTTCGGTGTGGCCCATTCGCTCGCTGCGCGGTTGGGGGCGTCCGTTGCATCACCCCCCGGGCGTAGGGCGGGCGTCAAACCGAGCGGAGACAGTCATGGTCAACCGGAGACGGCCCATGGAGTCCTGCGGACCAGAGCTGGAGGGAAATCGTGGGTTGAAGCCCACAGGCGCCCCGGCTCCTCTTGGCCCCGGTTGATTCAGCTGATCGATCCTCTTGGGACGATCCACTCGGTCGATTGCCCAGTGACAGCGGCAATCTGGTCGTAGTCGGCGTCGTAGTGCAGGATCGATACGCGGTGTCGTTCCGCGACGGCGGCGAGAGCAGGTCGGGGAGTGGAACGCTGCGGATCGACCCGATGTCCCAGAGTCGCTCTTGGACGTCGAGACTTCGGATCCAGTCGGCGCTCTCGATCGGGAGCCATTCGTAGCCGAGCCATCGATCCTGTCGCACTGCCGAGAACTCGCTGAACGATCTCGTCGACCAGAGAACCTCGAACTCGAAGAGTGCACATGTGGCAACCAGCCCAGATTCGATCCTCGGCGCCAAGATGGCGGCGACGGTCGGCTCGTGGAGCCGGGCCAGGGCGCTCTTGTCTGCGAGGTAGCGCGCTATCGCTGCCATGCCTGCGACATGGTGCCCGCATCCCGGAGATCGGGGAGCGAGTCGGCGCGAAGTCGCTCGATGTCGCGGCGACGTGCGGCGAGCGCGACGACCTGGGCGAGCGCCGCGTTGACGGTGTCCCGTTTCGTGGTCGTGCCGAGCTCGTGTTGGGCTTGATGCAATGCGGCGTCATCAACATCGATGAGGGTCTTCGTCATCCGACCTCCATATATCTCTGAGCTGGCATGAATATATACGAGATGGAAGCGCCCCTAGCCGCCCGCCCCCTTGATCGCCGTGCGTCGGGTCGTATCCCTTTGTGGATGCCCGGCTCGCGCCGGTCGAACGACTGAGCCGGCAACGATTGGTCGCAGCCGCAGGGTCGATTGGACGTCCAACGAAGCTTGGCCGGACGTTCATCTGTCGTTCACTGCGATGACGTCTTGGCTGGGAACTGTCGGGCATGCTGAACCGACGTGACTTCCTGAGAGCGGCAGGCGCTGGCGCCGTCGCAGGTGCTGTCCTGATGACCGACTCCACCGAATTGGCCCAGGCCAGCGGTGAAACGTTCGAGCATGGAGTCGCAAGCGGCGACCCTCGGGCGGAGGCCGTGGTGATCTGGACGCGAGTCAGCGGAGCCGCAGCTTCTGTGAGAGTGCGCTGGGAAGTCGGGGTCGACGCTGACCTTCGCAAAGTGGTTGCTTCCGGCAGCGTCACCACCTCGGCCATTCGCGACTACACGGTGAAGGTCGACGTCACGAAGCTGCGGCCGGCCACCACGTACTGGTACCGGTTTCGTGTGGGCTCCTCATGGTCGCCCATCGGTCGGACCCGTACGTTGCCGGCCGCAGCGTCGACCGTCGAACGATTGCGGGTCGGTTTGGTGTCGTGCTCGAACTACACGGGCGGCTACTTCGCGGCGTATCGGCATCTGGCCGACCGCGACGACCTCGACCTGATCATGCACGTCGGTGACTATCTGTACGAGTATGGGAACGGCGCTGACCTCTACGGCCCGGGGCCCGCCATCGGTCGATCCCATCAGCCGGCGGTCGAGACGGTGACATTGGACCACTACCGCCGCCGTCATGCCCAGTACAAGACCGACCCCGATCTGCAGCGGTTGCATCGGCGCTACCCGTTCGTTGTCACATGGGACGACCACGAGAGTGCCAACGATGCGTGGCGCGACGGTGCCGAGAACCACGCGGACGACGACTACCAAGCGGAGAACGCCTGGAGTCTTCGGCGGGATGCGGCGCTGAAGGCGTACTTCGAATGGATGCCCGTTCGTGCTGGGGGAACGGATGGCACGTCGTTGACGCGCTCGTTCAGATTCGGCGATCTTGCCGATCTCGCGATGCTGGATCTCCGCCGCCATCGAGATGAGCAGGTCGAGTACCCGCAGGGCGTCGGAGCGATCGACGATGCGGCCCGGACACTCACCGGCCGACCGCAGATGGACTGGTTGAAGTCTCAATTGGCGAACAGCAAGGCGACGTGGAAGCTCGTCGGCAACCCGGTGATGATCTCGCCGGTGGTGTTCCCGCCGCTGCCACCGCTCGAGGCGGCAGCGCTGGGTGAGATGATTCACGGCCCGGTGCCTCAAGAAGGGTTGCCCTACAACGTCGATCAGTGGGACGGCTACGC
>JANPKU010000170.1:0-19109 GCA_031426215.1 Actinomycetes bacterium | reverse complement strand
CCGCTGTAGCCCAGATCGGCGGTGAGGCCCTCTGCATTCTTCTCGTTCACGTGCATCCTCCGGTTCGTCTCGCCCAACATCACGAACGTGCCAGGAGCTCGTCGCGCATCACACGGCCGTAACTACGTTCATGTGAGATCGTGAACACTACGGCGCCAGGAGCACGACGTCAACCGCCTGACCGGTGCCCGACCTACTGGAAGTCTTCGGGGCTGACGTTCTCGATGAAATCCTTGAACTCGTCGATGATCTCGGCGGCGTCGTCATCAGGTTCCGGTACCGGTTCCTGACCCACCTCGTCGATGAGTTCGTTCGAGGCGAAGAGCCCTGCACCGCACCGCACGGCGAGCGCAATCGCATCTGACGGGCGAGCCGAAATGATCTTGGAGCCTGACGCAGTCTCGAGATGCAGTTCGGCGAAGTAGGTGCGGTCGCGCATCTCGGTGACCACGACACGAGTGACGGTTGCGCCGAGTTCGCCGAGCACGTTCAGGAACAGGTCGTGCGTGAGTGGGCGAGGTGGGTCGACGCCTTCGAGTGCGTAGTGGATCGCCGATGCTTCCGGACTCCCGATGTAGATCGGCAGCAGCCGGTGACGACCATCCGACTCACGCAAGAGCAGCATGGGCGTGTTAGCAGGCATCTCCACTCGGACGCCGACGAGTTCCAATGGGACCACATTGGTCACTGTACCGGCTGCCCGGGGTGGCGTGTCGTCGTTGCGGCGGTCAGTGCCGATGGGGACGCAACGTCGAGCGCATCATCGCCGCGCGCAGACGTCCACCGGTCTGTTCGAGGTCGTGGAGTTGCGCGACGGCCTGGGCTCGAGCTTCGGGATTGCGCTGGCGCAGCAACGGCTGGATGAGCTGTTCGAGAAGTCCTGCCTCGCGATCGGCAGCCACTCGCCACCCGCGGAGGTGTCGCGGCTCGATGCCGGCGTCGAGGAAGCGTTTGGAGATCGTGGCGATCTCGACGGCGTCCTCGTCGTAGGGCCCGTCGGAACCGGCCGACGTTGGGCTCAGCACGCCGTACGCCTCGAGTTCGGCCAGCTGCGCCCGGGTGACTCCGGCCATCGCACAGAGTTCGGCAGTGTTCAAGAGCACACCCGGCAAGATCGCTCCGGCCGACGTGATCGGGCCACGGTCCGCGGGACGAGATTGTGGCGCCGGTGCCGGCACGGGCTCGTTCGACATGTTGTCGGTTCGTTGGAAGAGCACTGCAGCACCCGACACGGTCTGCGCCTCGCCGCCATTGGTCGACACGGTCGTCCCCGCTGACGCAGCTGCGTCGCTGCGCACCCGTCCGGCGCTGGGATGGTCGTCGTGCCGCGGGACATCGCTCGGCTCGCTGACGTTCCTGATCCCTCGGGGCATCGCCTGGGGGCGCGGCTGCTCGCCGGTCGGATCGATCTCGCCGGAGTCGATCCGGTCCTTGATCACCCGCAACGGCAAGTAGTTCTCGCGCTGTTCGCGCAGGATGCAGCGCAACAACTCGACGTCGTCGGCGTAGAACTTGCGGTAACCGGATGAGGTGCGCTCGGGATCGATGAGACCCTGACTCTCGAGGAAGCGGATCTTCGAGATCGTGACGTCGGGAAACTCTTCGAGCAGCAGGGCGAGCACCTCACCGATCGAAAGGTGCCCGTTCATGGTCGGCGTGGACGACGGGGGTGACGATTCGGTCATTGCATCAGCCGTCGTGACGTTCGAAGAAAACGAGTCGGAACTTTCCGATCTGGAGTTCGTCGCCGTGACGAAGCAGCATGCGGTCGACACGCTCTTGATTGACGTAGGTGCCGTTGAGCGAGCCTGCGTCGGACACGACGTAGCCGTCCGGTGTGCGTTCGATCTCGGCGTGGCGTCGTGAGACGGTGATGTCGTCGAGGCTGATCTCGGATTCGGGATGCCGACCGAGCCGGGTGACCTGCTCGTGCAGTGGGAATCGAGCACCGGCCTGGGCGCCGGCGCGCACGATCAGCACGCCGATCTCGTTCGGCAGTTCTCCGATCGGAACGGCGATGTCGTCGTCGGTGCCCGGCGCGTCTTGGAGCGGATCGACTGCGGCGAGGGTGATCGTACGATCGTCGAGCGAGTCGAGCGGCGAACCGCAGCTGGAGCAGAACGTGCTCGTCGGCGGGTTGCGATGCCCGCACTGGTTACAGAACACGTATGTGCTCACCTCAGCCCTCCGTCAGTGTCCGGTACGCTTCGGCGTCCATCAAACCATCGAGCTCGGCCGGATCGCCGACTTCGATCCGACAGATCCAACCGGCACCGTACGGGTCGCTGTTGAGGAGCTCCGGCTGTGACTCGAGCGCGGCGTTGACCTCGGTGATCGCACCCGTGACCGGTGCGTAGATGTCGCTGACCGACTTGGTGCTCTCGACCTCGCTGAACGATTCACCGGCCGCAACGGTGAGGCCGGCATCGGGCATCTCGACGAACACGACGTCGCCGAGCGCATCCTGGGCGTACTCGGTGATGCCGATCGTCACCGTGGTGCCCTCGATGCGCACCCACTCGTGGTCGGACGAATAGCGGAGTTCAGCGGGGATGTCCATGTGTCAAAGGTACCTGGGTTCACGTGTCGGAGTTGAGAGCGCTGGAACGAGCGGAGGTGTTCGAGGCGACGGCCTGGCGCACCTGCGGAATATAGGCGATGGCGGTCCAGTAGCTGAGAATCAGGCCGGGGATGCCCACGAGCCATGCGATGGCCTGGAACCAGTCGGCGACGGAGATGTCGCTGTTGCCCATCAGGAACCCGGGAACCGAGAACATCAGCAGGAACGTGGCGAGCTTGCCCCAGTAGGTGACATCGATGCGCGGCATCTTGAACACCACGGTGGCGATCGCCATCATCAGCCCGACGAGAACCTCGCGCAACAGCACGGCGACGGCGAACCAGAGCGGAATCGAGCCGTCGATGATGATGGCGGTGGTCGCCACCACGAACAGTAGGCGGTCGACCGTGGGGTCGAAGACCTTGCCGAACTCGCTGACCTGGCCGAGGCGACGAGCGAGGTAACCGTCGATCCAGTCGGTGGCGCTCAGCGCGCCGAGCATCCAGGCAGCAGCCGACCGGTTGTCCAATCCGAACAGGACGTAGAGGAAAACAGGGAGCAACACCAGGCGAACGAGCGTGAACGCATTCGGGATGCTCCAGATCCCGTCGAACATCGAGACCGAGTCGGTCGGCATGTCAGCCGTGGCACTCGACGGGGTCTGGTGGGTCACATGCCACAGCGTAGGGTGCGGCCATGGGCACGGTGTTCACGAAGATCATCGAGGGCGAGTTCCCCGGCACGTTCGTGTGGCGCGACCAGCACTGCGTGGCGTTCATGTCGATCAACCCGATGGCGCCGGGTCATGTGCTGGTGGTGCCGATCGACGAGATCGACCACTGGGTCGATGCGCCGCCTGAACTCGTCGCACACCTGTTCGCGGTCACGCACACGATCGGGCTCGCCCAGCGCGCCGCATTCGACTGCGACCGGGTCGGTGTGATCGTCGCGGGCTACGAGGTCCCGCACACGCACATCCATGTGATCCCGACCTCGTCGATGGCGCAGCTGAGCTTTGCCAGCGCCGCTGCGAGTGTCGACCGTGACGACCTCGACGCCTGGGCTGGCGCGATCCGCCGGGAGTTGCGTTCGGCGGGTGCCACCGGCGTCACCGACTGATCGGATCGATCAGGTCCGGGCGGTTGTTGCGGACGTTGTTCACGTCGGTCGACACGGCCTGCATGGTGAGGAGTTCCGGTGGTCCACCGTCGAGCATCGAGGTGAGGCCGGCGACGTCGTGGTTGCCCGGGTCGAGCCATGCCATCCACAGATCGGGCGTCAGGATCGCCGGCATCCGGTCGTGCACCGGCGACATCGTGGCGTTGGCCGCCGTGGTGATGACGGTCACGCTGTGCAGGAACCGACCTTCGGGATCGCCAGGATCCTTCCAGGCGGTCCAGAGACCGGCGACTGCCAGCGGTTCGCCGTCGGCACGGTGGATGAACATCGGCTGCTTCAACGGCTGCCCCTTGGCGTTGACCGGCCCGTCCTCGGCGCCGTGCATCCATTCGTAGAAGCCGTCCATCGGCACGATGCACCGCTTCTTCGCGAGCAGGCCCTTGAATGCTGGCTTCTCGGCGATGGTTTCGGCTCGGGCGTTGATCATCCGTGACGCGATCTTGCGATCCTTGGCCCAGCTCGGAATCAGACCCCAGTGGAATGCCTCGACCCGCGCCTCACCGCTGCCGGCCGTGACGACTGCGTAGATGTCGTGGGTCGGAGCGACGTTGTAGTTCTCCCCGAGCGACTCGGCAACCGCCTCGGTCGGAAGCACGGTGTCGAAGTACGCGGCGATCCGATCGGGCCCGGCGGTGGAGACGAATCGGCCGCACATGAACGCCAGGTTACGAGGTCGCCGAACACTCGAAGGCGCCGATCGGAGCTGGCAGACTGCCGCCCGTGGTCGACATCATCGACAAGTGCTCGGACCTGCCCCGGAGGTCCTACTCGCAAGGCGACCTGATCGTCGAGCAGGGAGCGTCGTTCGGGGCGATCATCGTGCTCGTCGAAGGCCGGATCGCCATCGAACGAAACGGGATCGGCCTCGCCGTGATCGACACACCCGGAGCGATCCTCGGAGACATGTCGACGGTCTTGGCACGTCCCGCCACCGCCTCGATGAGAGCGCTCGATTCGTGCACCGTCCTGTGCGCCGACGAGGGAGCGTCATACCTGCGGTCACATCCTGACGTGCTCTTCGAGGTCGCTGCCGCGCTCGCCACCCGACTCGACAACCTCACCGGGCACCTTGTCGACATCCAACGCCAGTACGCCGACGACTCGGGCCATCTCAGCATGCTCGGCGACGTCCTGAGCACGCTGATGCACCAACCGACGCGCACCGTGACCTCCGGCTCCGCCCGGATGCCCGACCCCGACTACTGACACCGCCACGCGGGAGTCCGCAGTTCGGCGTCAGGGTGTGAGTTCGACGAGTTGGCGGTCGGGAAGCGCCACCCATTCGGCGGTGCGTTCGTCGAGGTCGATGATCACGTGCGCCGGCATCGGGCCCTGCTGATGTCCGGCGTTGATCAACCACGTGGAGCCTCGCTGATCGATCCATCCTCCGCCGTCGACCCATGGCGCCTGATGAATGTGGCCACAGATGACCAGGTCGGGCCGGTGCTGATCGATCCATGCGGCGAGATCGGGATCAGGGAATTGCTTGCCCGGCCCGGCAACGCACAGCGGGGAATCAGCCGGCGGCGAGTGATACACCCACACCCATCGTCCAGGGCGGTCGACAGCGTCTGTTGCGAGTTGTTCCTCCACTGCTCGGCGCGTGAGCGGCCCGTCCCACCACGGACACACGGTGAAGCGCACGCCGTCGAGATCGGTCGAACGGCCATCGACGATGATCCGGTCCGACGCGAGGTCGCGCAACCATTGTGTGGCCTGCTCGCCGGTCACTCCGGGACCGTCGAGATCGTGATTACCCGACGACGCCAGGACGAGGCTCCGCTCGGACATCAGCTGCAGGTATTTGGAGATCACGACGATCTGGACCTCCAGCGGTGCAGCACCCATCACCTGGAGGTGATCGCCGGGGATGACGACGACGTCCACGTCACCGGCCTGCTCGACCAGCCAGTCGAACTGCGGAAGTCGATAGTGGAGGTCGGCGGTGCAGAGCAACTTCATCGGCGCCAGGCGATCTCGTCGGCGTCGTCGGGGTCAACGACGACATGATCGAGGTGTGTCATCGGCGATGACTGTACTCGGCACCTGAGGTGCACGGCACACGCAGATACCCTGCCTCGATGCCTGCCGACACGACGACGGACGATCACGAACTGACGGTGCTCGGCCAGACGGTCCGCCATGCCATCGAGCACGTCGAGGTGTTTCCCGCACCACCCCACGTCACGACGGTTCGGATGACCAGCGATGAACTGGCGTCGATGTGCCCGGTCACCCAGCAGCCCGATCTCGCAACGATCGAGATCTCGTACGAGCCCGATCAATGGTGCGTCGAGTCGAAGAGCCTGAAGCTCTACCTGTGGGGCTTCCGTGACCGGGCGGTGTTCGTCGAAGCGCTCGCCGCCGAAATCGCCTCGGAGATCATGGACACCGCACAACCCCGGAGCGTGACCGTCGTGGTCACACAGCGACCTCGCGGCGGCATCGAGGTCCAGGCCACCGCCGGGCTGGTTCGTCCATGACCGAGGCCACGTCCACCACGCTGGTCTTGATCCGCCACGGCGAATCGAACGTCACCGTGAACCGCGTCATCGGCGGCTACCGCACGTGCAGCGGCCTGTCCGACCTCGGTCGGCGACAGGCCGACCGGCTACGCGATCGGCTGGCGTCGACCGGCGAGCTCTCCCCCGATGTTTTGATCGCCAGCAACTTTCCCCGGGCGATCGAGACGGCGCAGGCCATTGCGCCGGCCCTGTCAGCTCTGCCCGTCGAGATCGACGCCAACTTCGGCGAACACGATCCCGGCCCGGACATCGACGGGATGACCTTCGCCGCATACGTCGAACGTTTCGGTTCGCCGGACTGGAGCGATCTCCAGCGCGACGTCTTCCCGGGCGGCGAGACGGTCGGCGCGTTCCACGCTCGTGTCGCCACGGCGCTCGCGAGCGTCATCGAGACGCATCGGGGTGCGTCGATCGTTGTCGCCTGTCACGGCGGCGTGATCGACGCTGCGTTCCGCCAGCTGTTGCGAACAGCGTCGACCGGTGCGTTCGAGCTGCACACTTCGAACACCTCGATCACCGAGTTCACCTCGGCCCGCTCCGGTGAATGGCGTCTCAAGCGCTACAACGACGTGGCTCACCTCCACGGTCTGCCCGCCGAGACGCCACGTTCCACGTCGACGACCTGACGTCGTCAAGGGCAGTGCTGCCACAGCAGCTCTCGGGCCCTGCGTGTGCGCAGAACCCTGCTCACATGGTCGGGCTGACAGGATTTGAACCTGCGACCCCCTGTCCCCCAGACAGGTGCGCTACCAAGCTGCGCTACAGCCCGTAGCGGACCCTGACGCTACCCGTCGACCGGCCCGCATCCACTCACTCGAACTGCCAGAAACCAACCACCAGCCCGCCGGCGGGGTGGCCAATCCAACTCTGCGACACCCCCTCGTCATGATGGTCGTATGTCGATGAGCCGACTGATCGAGCAACTGGAGCGGACTGACCCGTCGACGCTCGATGCCGCTGGGGTGGCCACCAGCTTGCGAGACATCCGACGGCTTCGCGGGTTCATCAGCGACACCGAGCACGCCGTCGCACGTCGCGCAAATCAGCTCGCTGCAGCAGGTTGCGGTGCACCTGCGAGCGAGATCCTCAGCGTGGGCGGGAACTGCTCTGCTCGCGAAGCGGAGCGCACGTCGCGGCGGGCCGAGACACTCGGAGTACTCCCAGCGCTCTCGAAGCAGCTGAGCGCCGGCCGTATCGGCACCGAGCATGCCGATGCCATTGCGTCAGCCGCCGGCCGACTCGATGACAACGAACGCCACGCCCTTCTGGAATTCGATGTCGAGCTGGCACAGCATGCTGCGGCGTCGACCCCGGGCCAGTTCAAGCGCTTCCTCGACCGGATGGTCGATCAGCTCGCCGCCGACGGCGGCGTAGAGCGCTCTGTACGGCAGCGAAACGCAACGACCCTCGCAAAGGGGCTCAACGACGAAACAGGCATGTACTGGCTGCGCGGCGAGTTCGACCCTGAGACGGGTGCACGACTGTTCCGGGCGATCGATGCCGAAACCAGATCGCTCGCGTCGCGTCCTGGCAACGTTGACGCCAGGCGCGAACAGCTTGCCGCTCATGCACTCGTGGATCTCGCGACCAGTGCAAGCCGGAGCCGACGACCCGGCCGCACCGAGGTCCTCGCTCTCGTCGACATCCGCACGATCACGTCCGGCCTCCACGACGCGTCGGTGTGCGAACTCGACGACGGCACTGCGCTCCCGATCGAGTCGCTTCGACGCCTCGCCTGCGACGCCCACGTCATCCCGATCGTGCTCAACGGCGCAGGTGTCCCGCTCGACGTGGGCCGCAGCCGCCGGCTCGCCACCGACGACCAGCGCAGAGCGCTCCGATCGATGTACAGAACTTGCGGGATCGGTTTCTGCGATGTGCCCTTCGAGCATTGCGAGATCCACCACATCCAGGAGTGGACGGCGGATCTCGGTGAAACCAACCTCGACTCGCTCATTCCGGGATGTTCACGGCATCACCATCTCGTCCACGAGGGCGGATGGCGTCTCGAACTCGATCCCGACACCAGGGAACTCACGATCACGCTGCCCGACGGAACCCTGCACAGTCGAAGTCGACCCCAATCCGTGTCGGCATCGACCGTCAGGCGAGCGTCGTGACCTCGCTCGTACCCGATGACGTCAGGTGAAGATCTGGACGAACCGCCAGCCGAGATACGCGACCAGGGTGGCGACCATCAGCTTGAAGTGCCAGGGCGTCTTCTCGTCGGAGACGTCACCACTCGTCGTCGGCTCCTCGACCAGCCGCCCGCATTTCGGGCACGTGCCGTCGTCGTTCATCGAGTTCGGCGTCCAATACTTGGCGCACTCCTCACACCACGGCATCAGAGGTTCCGATCATCGCTCGTGGGTGACGTCACTGGCGTTTGCGGACGCGGATCTTGATCGCCGTAGCGCCGAGATCGAACTCTTCGCGGATCGTGCGCTCGATGTAGCGCAGGTAGTGCTGCGGAACCTCACGGTTCACGAACAGGGTGAACGTCGGTGGATCGATCGCGCCCTGCACGGCATACAGGATCTTTGCGCCGCCGCCGATCGGTTGGCGCTGTTGAGCTGCCGCAATCACCTTGTTGACGTCGCGGGTCGGCACCCGGGTGTGGTACTGCCCGATCGCCTCCTGCAGCCGCGGCCGGAGCTTGTCGACGTTCTTGCCGGTCAGCGCCGACATCTTCAGCACCGAGCTGTCGGCCACGAAACCCAGCATGCGGGCAACCTCGGCCTGGATCTCGAGCCGCGCCTCGGTGCCGACCAGATCCCACTTGTTCAGGATCAACACGATCGGACAACCGGCAGCGTCGACACGTTCGGCGAGACGCTGATCCTGGGCAGTCACACCGACCGTGGCATCGATCACCAGAAGAGCCACATCGGCATCGTCGATCGAACGAAGCGCACGGACGAACGAGTAGTACTCGGCGGAGTCGTCGATCCTTCCCTTGCGGCGCATACCGGCGGTGTCGATGAACACGATCGGGCCGTCGTCGGTGTCGACCAACGTGTCGATCGAATCTCGAGTGGTGCCCGCGAGGTCGTGGACCACCGAACGATCCGCTCCCACCAAACGGTTGAACAGTGTGCTCTTGCCGACGTTCGGGCGACCCACGATCGCCACACGGGGCACCTTGGCCTCTTGTTCGGCGGCAGCAGCAACCGCGTCGTCGTCGGGAGCCCACGGATCGATTGGTTTGTTCACCGGCTGGCGGAGGTGCTCGGGGAACCGATCGAGAACCTTGTCGAGCAGGTCACCGGCGCGGCGACCGTGCAGCGCACTCACCGGCACCGGCTCGCCGATGCCGAGGCTCATGAACTCCCACATCTCCGCCTCACGGCGTTCGTTGTCGGACTTGTTCGCGACGACGATGACTTCGGTCTTCGAGCGGCGGATCCAGTTGGCGATCTGCTGATCGTCGTCGGTGAGGCCAACGGAGGCGTCGACCACGAAGAGCACCACGTCGGCGCCCTTGACGGCGGCCTCGACCTGACGGCTCACCTTGGCGTCGAGTTCGTCGCCTCCGGGCATCCAGCCACCGGTGTCGACGACGCGGAACGGCACGTCGAGCCATTCCGCCTCGAGCTCCTTGCGGTCACGTGTGATTCCCGGGCGGTCCTCGACGATGGCCTGCTGGCTTCCGACGATGCGGTTGAACAGCGTGCTCTTGCCCACGTTCGGGCGCCCGATGATCACCACGTTGGCGACCGCAACGTCGACCGCCACGTCGACATCGGTCACGGCCTCGACCTCGGTCGCGATCGGATCTTCGATGCTTTCGGATGAGGGGGTGTCTGATGATTCGATGTCGGTCACGCTTGCTCCAGTGCGGCACGGAGTGCGATGCCGTCGGTTTCGATGATCTCCACGACCCGGGGAAGGTCGCCAACTGTCAGGCCGTCGAGGAAGCGTCCTTCGTCCGAGAGGCACACGTCAGGCAGCAGGTAGCGGTGCCCCTGGGGCTCTGCGGCGAGCGTGCGGCTGACGTCCTCGCCCGTCATGAGGCCCGTGACCGCGGTGTTGCCTCCGAAGAAGACGTTGCGGACTGCAATCACCCGGATGTCGTCACGTCCGAGCGAGTCGATCAGCGGAGCGATCACCGGTGCACCGAGTTCGCCGGTGAGGATGCCGATCGGCGCGTTTCGACGCGGTCGCAAGGAAATCGGGGCGCCGCCGCCAGATGCGTCGGTACCGCACGGCGTGCTCGTCCGCAGCCCGGTGTAGGCGGCCGGGTTCGGAGGGGCGTCGACAGCGGCAAAGAAGCCCCGTCTCACGCCGGTCGCCTCGTTGGACCGACCGACGAACTCGGCCTCGAACGTACGGGCCATCCCGATGCCGTCTTCGTGCATCGGGAAGCCGTCGTAACGTTCGGACTGCGGAAACGGGCGCTCGGCCATCAGGTAGTACTCGTCCGCCGCGTACACCATCCGTTTGCCGAGCGTTGCCTGGAACACGTCCTGCCAGTCGTCGACGAGATCGACGACTGCCTGCGCCTCGGCGATCGTGTGGAGGCGCATGGCGTCTTCGCCGTTGAACTTCGAGATCCCGAGCGGAACGATGGCGACGGAGTCGAGTTCGGGGAACCGATCGAGGATGCCCGCCATCGTGTCGGCGAGCACCGCTCCGTCGTTGACACCCGGACACACCACGATCTGGCCGCGCACCGTGATGTCGTGGTCGAGCAGCGCCCGCAACCACCGCAAGCTCATCGCACCTCGAGAATTCTTCAGCATCTGGCTGCGGACATCGGGGTCGGTGGCGTGGATGCTGACATGCAACGGCGACAGCCGCTCGGTGATCACCCGTTCGAGATCGGCCTCGGTGAAACGGGTGAGCGTGGTGAAGTTGCCGTAGAGGAACGACAGGCGATAGTCGTCGTCCTTGAGGTACAGGCTGCGGCGCATGCCCTTGGGCAGCTGGTAGATGAAGCAGAACTCGCAGTGGTTGTCGCAGGTGCGTACCCGATCGAACACTGCGCTCGAAACGTCGATGCCCAGGGTTTCGCCGGCGCGTTTCTCGATCGAGAAGGCCAGGTCGAGTGCACCACGCAGCACATCGAGTTCGACGTCGGCCTCGTCGGCAGCCATCTGCCACTCGATGATGTCTCGTGGCACGTCGCCGTTGATCCGTACGATCTCGTCACCGGCTTGCACGCCGGCGTCGGCCGCCGGGGACCCAGTCGTCACCGCCACGACCAACGGCGCGAGCGACCGCGACGGAGTCGCTCGCTCGATGTCACGCTCGCTGGCGCGCTCTCGCTCGATGTGGACGTCGGGGTCGACGCTGACGGTGTGAGACATGGAGATGGCAGGCTACCGGCGGGGCGTCGCGGGTAGCCTTGGAGCGGATGTCACCCACGCCGAGCGACTCCCGTGTCGACCTGGTGCTGCTCGCTCAGCCCCGGGGGTTCTGTGCTGGTGTCGAGATGGCGATCAAGGCGTTGGCGTGGATGGTCCGCACCTTCCCGGCGCCCGTGTACTGCTACCACGAGATCGTGCACAACAAGCTCGTCGTCGACCGCTTCAAAGCGCAAGGTGTCGTGTTCGTCGATGACATCGCCGATGTCCCCGTCGGCAACCCGATCATGCTGTCGGCGCACGGCTCCGCCCCCGAGGTCGTCGATGCCGCACGCAGCCGAGGCTCGTACGTGGTCGACTCCGTGTGCCCGCTCGTCACCAAAGTGCACCACGAGGTCAAGGTGCGTGCAGGCAAGGGCTACCGGATCGTCTACGTCGGCCACGAAGGACACGAGGAAGCGATCGGCACCATGGCGGTGGCGCCCGATTCGATCGACCGGGTCGAATCGGTCGATGAGGTGAACCAGCTCGAGTTCTCCGATCAGCCGGTTGCCCTCCTCGCTCAAACCACGTTGTCGCACCGAGACTGGGAGGGTGTCGCAGTCCGAGTCAAGGAGCGGTTCCCCGACGTGTGGACTCCGGGGCGCAGCGATCTGTGTTTCGCCACCACCAACCGACAAGCAGCGTTGATGGAGCTGGCCCATCGGTGCGACGTCGTGGTCGTGATCGGGTCGGGCAACTCGTCGAACACCCGGGCGCTCGAACAGTTGGCGCGCGAAGAAGGCTGCAAGCAGGTCTACAGAATCAACACCGTCGACGAACTGCCGACTGATCTCGCAGGTGTCGTCGGTGTAACGGCCGGTGCGTCGGCACCGGAAGAACTTGTCGACGAAGTGCTCGAATTCCTGGCGCCGGTGGGCGGGATCGAACTTGTCGACGTCACCCACGAAGACGAATACTTTCCGCCGCCGCGAAACATCCGTGATCTCCAGACCTCGATCGAAACAGCAGCGACGGTCTTGCTCGGGGGCAGCCTGCTCGATCGACCTGGCATGGACGACCGCAGCCTCGGCGCCAGCGATGTCCTGGCGAGCCTGAACAAGTAACGCGTCAGCTGCGAGGGACCTCCGACCATGGCTTGTCGCGGTCGACCCGGATGTCGCCGGGCAGGCCCAGCACGCGTTCGCCGAGGATGTTCTTCATGACCTCGGTCGTACCGCCCTCGATCGAATTGGCCCGACTGCGCAGGAATGCCTTCTGGAGGGTGTCGGACCCCATTGCGGTCTCGGGCCGGACCATCTCGTAGCTGCCGTAGAGCAAACCGTCGGCGCCCAACAGGTTGATCACCTCGTCGTAGATGTCCTTGTTCAGGTCGGCCGACGCCATCTTGCCGATCGAGCCTTCCGGGCCAGGGTCACCCATCTTGCGGTTCTGGTTCGCCCGGATGTTGGTGAGTCGCAGCACCTCGGCGCGCGCCCACAGCTTCATCACCTCGTTGCGCGCCGCAGCGCCCTTGGCCGCCTCGGGCAAGCGCTGCCAGGTTTGCACGAGCGCCGAGATGGTGCCGGATCCGCGCGCCGGGATCGTTCCGCCGATCGAGACACGTTCGTTCATCAACGTCGTCAGCGACACACGCCATCCCTCGCCCGGTCCGCCGAGCATTTCGGCCGCAGGGATCCGGGTGTCGGAGAAGAAGACCTCGTTGAACTCTGCTTCGCCGGTCATCTGCCGCAGCGGTCGGATCTCGACGTTCGGGTCCTTCATGTCGACGACGAAGGCAGTGAGACCAGCGTGCTTGACGGCGTTCGGGTCGGTGCGCACCACCAGCAAACCCCACTTGGACAGATGCGCGAGCGTGGTCCACACCTTCTGGCCGTTGACGATCCATTCCTCACCGTCTTGCACACCGGTCGACGACAGCCCGGCGAAGTCCGATCCCGATCCGGGCTCGGAGAACAGCTGGCACCAGATCTCCTCGCCGGTGAACAGCGGCCGGAGGTACCGCTGCTTCTGCTCGTCACTCCCCCACGCCACCACCGTCGGGCCGGTCATCCCGTGGCCGATCGGGTTGCGGTACATCGGGTTCGGGGCACCTTCTGCGTACACCCGCTCGTTGATCAACTTCTGCAGCTTCGGGTTCAAGCCGAGTCCGCCGTGACCCTCCGGGAAGTGCACCCATGCGAGTCCGCGGTCGAACTGCGCTCCGAGGAACGCCGCCGGCTCCGTGGTCTTGGGCGGGAACGACTCGAGGAGTTCGTCGACGAGATCGCTGACGCGCTGCTCGTCGCCGTCAAGTTCGGTGCGGTTGTCGGTCAAGGTCATGTGGGCAAAGTACTGCGACGCCTGAAAGCGTGCTTCACCGAGACGTACACTCTCGGCGGCTATGAGGGGTTCGCGTCAACTCGTCTACCAGCCAGCGCTCGACGGAGTGCGTGCGCTGGCGGTGCTGGCGGTGCTGCTGTTCCATGCCGGTGCGCCCGGATTCGGAGGCGGCTACCTGGGGGTGTCGGTGTTCTTCACGTTGTCCGGCTACCTGATCACCAGCCTGCTCGTCGACGAACACGACGACACCGGGACCATCGACTTTCGACGGTTCTACGGGCGGCGGTTACGTCGCCTTCTTCCGGCCAGTGTCGCCACGATCGCCGGTGTGGTCGTGCTCGCTGCGGTGACCGACGCGTTCGACGCCGTGGCCGGTTTGCGCGCCCAGGTGGTCGGTGCGCTGCTGCAGGTGTCGAACTGGGTACTGCTCGCCGGCAACACCTCGTATCAGGATCTGCTCGCCCAGGCCAGCGGTACTGCGTCACCGCTGGAGCACTTCTGGTCGCTCGCCATCGAAGAGCAGTTCTATTGGCTGTGGCCGCCGGTGATGCTGCTGTTGCTGTCGCGTTTGGGGGCGCCTCGACAGCGAGTGATCGTGGTTGGGGTGATGACCGCCACGGCGATGGTGGCGGCTCCGCTGATCGCCCAGGTGTGGGGACCTGACGCTGCGTATTGGGCGACCCCCGCACGGCTCGGTGAGATCCTCGTCGGTGCCCTCCTTGCGCTCGTGCTGCGCACGGCCCGGCTCACGGCCCGGCTCACGGCCCGACTCCCAGGCCATCTCTCGATGCTCGCGCCGGCAGCGCTGGTGGTACTCGCCGTCGCCGTCGTCACGTTCCCGTCGTCGAGCGGGCCTGCGTACCAGGGCCTGCTCCCCGTGGTCGCGCTCGTGTCCGGCGCCCTGATCCTCGGGCTCCAGGTCGAAGGAACCAGCCGACGACTGTTGTCGCTGGCGCCGCTGGTCGCTCTCGGCAAGATCTCCTACGGCGTGTACCTCGTGCACTGGCCGGTGTTCGTGGTGTTCGACGCCGAACGGACAGGCGTCGACGGGGTCGCGCTGGGTGCACTGCGATTCGCACTCACCTTCGCAATTGCGATCGCCAGCTACTACGTGCTCGAACGTCCGATCCGGCTGCGTCAGCGAGTCCCATTCCGCGTCACGATCGGGACAGCCGCAGTGTCGACGGTGGCACTCGTCGCGGTTGCACTGATCGCGCTGCCGAGCGGGCCGTCGACGTACTGGCGTGGCGATGCCGCCGCCGTCGCTGCAGTGGCGATCGACATCGATCGGCAACCGTTGGCACTGACCAAGCCGACCGTTACGCCGACAACGATCACTCCGAGCACCGATGACGCCACCGCAGCCGAGGTAGCCGGCGGCGGCGTTTCGTCGACATCGACGACCGTCGTGCCGCTGCCCGAACTGGCGCGGCCGGTTCGCGTCGTGGTCACCGGCGACTCGACCGGCGACGCACTGGGTACCGGCGTCGTCGGATGGGCCGCAGCCAATCCCGACCTCGCCCAGGTCGAGGTGGAAGCAGCATTCGGGTGCGGGTTCCTGATGGGCGGCGACCGGCTCGTCGGCGACGAGTTCCTGTCGACGGCGAGCTGCGACGGCTGGCCAGAGATCGAGCTCCTGCCCCTGGTCGGACGCACCGCTCCCGACGTGGTCGTCGTGATGACCACGGCGTGGGACATCCTCGACCGGCGATGGGACGACGGTGTGGTGCTCGGTCCCGATGACGCCGAGTACCGCACACGGCTCGTCGACACCTACATCGAGCTCGTCGACGAACTGGTCGGCGCCGGCGCTGCCCGCGTCGCGCTCATCCGCCAGCCGGTGTCGGACAGTTGGTGGCGTGGCGACTCACTCGGCGAGGACGATCCTCGCCGACACGCTGCGCTCGCGGAGGCGTACTCCGAGGTCGCTGCGGCGCGGCCCGACATCGTTCGCGTGATCGATCTCGCAACCTGGTTCACCGACGCAGGACTCGACACCGACCGCGGCGCCCGACCCGACGGAATCCATCTCGCCCCCGAGGCTGCGACGTCGATCGTCTCCGACTTCCTCGGCGACGAGCTGATTCGCGCCGCCGTGCTCTGACATCGAGCCGACCGTCGGCCTCCTCAGTTGAAGATGGCGCCGGTGGCAGCGATCTCGGCGGCTTCGAGTTGGGCGAGCTCGGGCACTGCGCTGCGCAGATCCATCACGACCGCCAGGCGCACCGCATCGGATCGACCGGCGAACACACTCTTGAGGTTGTTGAGCATCCTGATCACGATGTCACGATTCGACGTGGGGTCGAGGTAGTGATCGCTCCACACGACCTGGCCCCCGGTGACCTGGTCGAACAGCGAACGAGCCTGACTGCGGTCGAGCCGACGACCACCGTCGAACGGGTCGAAGAACACGTCGGAGTCGGCCGCCAGACGAACCAGGAAGTGTGCCGGCATTCCCACGCCGTACAGCTCGACTCCGCAGCGCCGAGCGATCTCGATCATCAGTACCGACAGACTGATCGGGATACCGGTCCGGGTGGTGATCACCCGGTCGAGACACGAATTGCGCCAGTCGTAGTACGCGCCCCGGTTGCCGGTGAAGTGCCCGTCGGCGAAGAGGTGCTGGGCGACCCCCTCGGCGGTCCGTGTGGCGCAATCCTGGGCGAGTTCATCGAGCGCTGTGAGCCAGTCGACGACGTCGAGGTGGGGCTGGATCGCCGACGAGACCAACAGCGCCGCTTCGTCGAGCGGCACCGTGGCCTGACCTGGCCGCATGATCTCGGCGAAGCGGGCTCGGACCATGTGCGAACGGTACCGCCACCATGCGCTGGCTGGCCCTCGTCGACTACGTTGCCGGCATGTTCCCAGGCGCCCACCTCGACACCCACGGCGACAAGCCCGCGCTCGTCATGGGGGGTTCCGGCTTCATGCAGACCTATGGAGAACTCGACGCAGCCGCCAACCGGCTGAGTCACCTCCTGCGGTCGGCCGGACTCCGGCCGGGCGATCACATCGCGATCTGCTTGGAGAATCACGACCGCTACCTCGAGATCGTGTGGGGGTGCCATTACGCCGGGCTCGTGTACACGTGCGCCTCGTCGCGGCTCACCAGCCATGAACTCGAGTACATCATCAACGACTGCGGTGCGCGGGCGTACATCACGTCGAAGTACAAGGCAGACCAGGCCGCCGAGGTCGTCGGCACCACAGCGAACGTCGAGCTGCGGCTGATGCTCGATGGCACCATCGACGGTTACGAGAGCTACGAGAACGCGGTCGCATCGCAGTCGCCCGAACCGCTCGACGAAACCCGCGTCGCAGGGCTCGACATGCTGTACTCGTCGGGCACCACGGGGATGCCGAAGGGGATCACGCGAGCGTTCCCGAACGAGCCGCTCGAGGCGTCACCGAGTCCCGTGCAGGGCCTCCTCCAGCTGCTGTTCGGCATGGACGACACGAAGCGGTACCTCTCCCCTGCGCCCTTCTACCATGCCGCCCCGCTGCGCTTCTGTCTGGCGGTGCATGCCATCGGCGCAACGATCGTGGCCATGGAACACTTCGACGCCGAGGAATACCTGTCGCTCGTGGACCAGTACGACATCACCCACAGCCAGGTGGTGCCGACGATGTTCGTGCGCATGCTCAAGCTCCCCGACGAGGCACGCAGCAAGTACGACGTGTCGTCACTCGAGACGGTCATCCATGCGGCAGCGCCGTGCCCGGTATCGGTCAAGAAGCAGATGATCGAATGGTTCGGGCCGGTGATCCACGAGTATTACGCCGGCAGCGAGGGCAATGGGTTCGTCTACTGCAACAGCGAGAGCTGGCTCGCCCACGAGGGCACCGTCGGCCAGCCGATCGTCGGTGTCCTCCACATCGTCGGCGACGATGGCGACGAGGTCGCACAAGGTGAGTCGGGCACGGTGTACTTCGAGAGCGCCGCGGAGTTTGAGTACCACAACGACCCCGAGAAGACCGCCGCCTCGCGCCATTCCAAGGGTTGGACCACGCTCGGCGACGTCGGCTACCTGGACACCGACGGGTTCCTGTACCTCACCGATCGCAAGGCGTACATGATCATCTCGGGTGGGGTGAACATCTATCCACAGGAGGCGGAGAACATCCTGGTCACGCACCCGAAGGTGATCGACGTCGCCGTGTTCGGTGTCCCGAACGACGACTTCGGAGAAGAGGTCAAGGCGGTCGTACAGCCCGTCGACATGCCGGCCGACGAGGCAGCTGCCGCAGCACTGGCATCGGAGCTGATCCAGTTCTGTCGCACCGAACTCGCTGATGTGAAATGTCCCCGCTCGATCGACTTCCGCGAAGAGCTCCCCCGCCACCCGACGGGCAAGCTCTACAAGCGGTTGTTGAAGGACGAGTACTGGAAGGACGCCGGCCGCTCGATCTGAGTCACGATCACCCGCCGACGATCCCGGTCGATGATCGTGGCGTGACTACGGTCGGAATGTGAACGCAATCCATCCCTATCTCGACTGGCCGGGGCCGATTGCCTTCGCGCATCGGGGCGGTACGAGCGAGGCACCTGAGAACACGATGCCTGCGTTCGAACACGCCGTCTCGCTGGGGTTCCGCTATCTGGAGACCGACGTGCATCTCAGCGCCGACGGCGTGCTGATGGCGTTCCACGACCCCGATCTCAGCCGAACCTGTGGCATCGAGGGAACCATCGCTGAGATGAACGTCGACGAACTCGCCGATGTCCGCGTCGACGGACGGGTGTCGATACCGCTGATGAGCGAGTTGCTCGAGCGGTTCCCCGACGAACGGTTCAACATCGATTGCAAGGCGGACGCAGCTGCTGGCCCGTTGGCCGCGTTGATCCGTCGCTACGAAGCGATCGACCGGGTCTGCATCGGCGCCTTCAGCCACGCTCGTCTCACCAAGCTGCGCACGCTGCTCGGGCCCGAGTTGTTGACGTGCGCGAGCCCGCAGGAGGTCGCAACGCTTCGGCTGGCCGGCCGGCTCGCAGGTCACGTCCGACGGGTCGCCCAGGTGCCCGTTCGAGTCGGCGCTGCGAGCGGACCGAAAGGCATCACCGTCGTCACCGAGCGTTTCGTTCGCAACTCGCACCGCCGAGGCGTGCCAGTTCACGTGTGGACGATCGACGACGCCGACGAGATGCATCGCCTGCTCGATCTCGGCGTCGACGGCATCATGACCGATCGCCCGGAGATCCTGCGCGACGTGCTGATC
>JANPKU010000169.1:0-2602 GCA_031426215.1 Actinomycetes bacterium | reverse complement strand
TGAAGGCCCGGTGCGACGCGGCCGGCCGCGACCCCGCCACGCTCGACATCATCAACACCGGCGTCTGGCGCATGCTCGACATCCGCGACGGCTTGAGCGCCGAGCAGATGCGCGACGACATCGGACGCCTCGCACAAGGTGGCACCGACTGGACGACGTTCAACCTCTGCGGCGACGACCCCGCAGCCAGCATCGAAACCCTCCAGTGGTTCAGCGACGAGATCATCGCCGGCTGAACCGGGCGAACCCACGTCGACGCTCCAGGGCAACCACCGGCGGTTGCCGCGGAACTCGCCGCGGCGCCCCCGACTTGAGCGACGTCGGCCTCGACGCGGAGTGTGTCGGGGGTCAGGTGGGCCAGGCGAACCCGGGTGGGATGGAGACCTTGTCGGTCATGGAAGTCGAGGGCACGATCGTCATCGTCAGCACGATGGCAGCTGCCGGGGCAACCACCGGCGGCCGCCGCTGAACTCGCCGCCGTCCTCGCCTCGTTCTGCGTCACCCAGCCTGAGCTCATAGATCCGCATTGGGGTCCCAGTTCGATCGAGTGTGCAAGGGTCAGGCCGCATCGTGCATTTCGTCGGGGTGGTGGTGGTGCATGCGCCATCGGATGCGGGCGCGGAGTTCGTCGAGGTGGTCGACGGTTCGTTCGGGTTGGGGTCGGGTGTGGTGGTCGTGTTTGGTGGTGTCGCGGTTGTGGGTGGCGCACTGGAGTCGGCCGTTGTGTTGGCTGGTGGGGCCGCATTGTGAGTTGGGGGTGATGTGGTCGACGTCGCACTTGTCGGCGGGGACGTCGCACCCGGCTGGGTGCTGGCAGTGGCGATCGCGGACCTCGATGGCTCGGCGGAGTGCGCCGATGAAGGTGCGGCGTTTTGAGACCGAGATGACGGTGGTGGGCCCGTCGAACAGGACCGTTTCGAGCATCGCGGTGGTCATGAACGGTGCGAGGTGTTGTGGGGTGATGATGGTGCCGTTGGCGAGTTCGCAGAGGTGGGTGAGGGTGCTGTCGCCGACGAGTGCGGTGAACAGGGGTTGGGGTCGGCGGCCGTCGGCGGGTGCGGTGGCGGAGCGGGTGGCCATCTCGACGAGAGCGGCTGCGCGGCGTTGGGCGGGGGTGCGTTCGATGCCGTCGCGGAGGTCGCGGTGGCGGAGTTGTTCGGTGAGTCGGTCGATCTCGTTGGTGACGATCGTGCCCGAGATCGGGTCGAGTAGTCCGCGGATGTCAACCATGTCGTCGAGGGTGGGTGACAGGTTGAGGGTGGTGGTGGCGTGGTGGTGTTCGGCGGTGGTGTCGTCGATGTCGAGTTCGGTGTCGGCGCGTTGGCACCAGTACCGGACCGCGCGTCGTGCGTCGCGATAGCGGAGCGGACCGATCAGGTCGGTCAGGGTCTGTTCGTGTTCGGCGAACAGGTCGCGGCGGGCGGGGGTGTTGGCGCGGGCGAGCAGGTCGACCTGGTCGAGCGACAGCGCACCGGTGGTCGCCGCGGTTGCCGTGACGGGCATGGTCGCGAGTGAGCGTGCTCGGCGGATTTCGCCGTGAGCGGTGTGCTGCGACGAGCGTGTCTCGCGTGCGAATCGGGCTGCGGCGCTCTTGGAGCCGTCGAGCGCCCACACCCCCGAGTGCTGCCAACGATCCAGCAGCGGAGCCTGCACCGCAGCGAGTCGATCGCGTGCGGTCTGCAGCGCGATCAGGGTCTCGTGGAGGTCGTCACCGGTCAACGAATCGAGATCGAGTTCGCCGAGTGCCCCAATCGCTCGCTGCAGCTGCTCGATCGACCCGTCCATAGCCGTACCAGCGAACATACGTTCGATACGCAACCCTTGACACGGAGTTACTGGCCTGGCCATGTGCGCACTGGCGAACGGCCAGACGACCCCGGCGTCGCCGGCCACCACGTGTGAACGGCCCGGTCGGCTCGTTCGACGTCGGCGGCGAGGTCCCCGAACAGGTTGACCGCCAACGCTTCGGAGGACAGCAGGTCGGCCCAGAAGCTCTGGTGGTCGACGATCTGGTGCGGCTCGACGAACGACGTGCGCGCCCGAGCCGCGGCGAGCGCGCTCGCGGTGAGGAACGTCGCCCCGCTCTCGCGGGCGAAATCGAGATCGAGGTTGCTGCCGACCAGGCGAGGCGGCGTGCCCGGCCTCACTCGATGGGTGCCGATCGGGTAGCCGTTGGCCATCCGCCACATCGCGTGGTGATAGCGGACCCGCCGGCGGAACTCGGTCAGCTCAGGGTGGCCACGGACCTGGTCGTGGTCCAGCCAGCAGTCAGCAGCTTCGAGCTGCTCCCGTCAGACCGCGATGTCCACCGCCGCCACCGTAACGCCGCGTACTGGCACGACGCTGCTCCTCGCGCCACCGGACGCGACCTCACCCTCGGCCGAGTCGTCGGCGCCGACATGGGCCGGGCTGCCGACCGATGGCCTCGGGTCCGGGGTGGGTCTACCATCGACCCATGAAGTTCGGCTTCGTGATCCCGTGGGCGGATGCGCGACGTTCGCACCGCTGCGAGGCCGAGCGAGATCCATGCGTCGACGCCCCACACCGGTTCCCAGACGAACACACCGTCCCAGCCGGCCTCCTCGGCCTCCGCGGCGATGTC
>JANPKU010000168.1:0-3302 GCA_031426215.1 Actinomycetes bacterium | reverse complement strand
GAGCTGTCTGCGCAGGGCATTCCGAGTCTGCGGATGGATCTGTCGGGCCTGGGCGACAGTCCTCCGGCTCGAACCGGGCTGCCTGCGCAGGCTCAGGCAACAGCTGACCTCAAAGCAGGATTGAGCCAGTTGACCGAGAGTACCGGTGTCGACAGGTTCGTGGTGGTGGGCATCTGCTCCGGGGCCGAGCATGCCTACACATTGGCATTGGACGACTTCAGGGTGAGCGGGGTTCTGATGTTCGACGGTTTCACGTTCCCCACAGCCCTGACACGTCCGATTTGTCGCTTGCGGCGGTTGATGAGGATTCGTGTCGGGTCATTGCCACAACGTCTGCACTCGGCAGTCAGCCCGCGGTCAGCGAGTCCAGCATCGGTGTTGTCGGCAGACCAGTTCGGTTCGGGGCCATCGCCAGCCGACTTCCAGGCGGCGATTGAACAATTGCTCGGACGTGGTGCTCGCGTTTTTCTGATGTACTCGGGGAGCAAGCTCGAACGCCACAGCTACACGAAACAGCTGCATCACGCATTCGGCGGAGCACCCTTCCTGCGACAGATCGACTACGCCTACGAGCCGTCCTTCGACCACACGCTGACGACCCTTCAGTCGCAACGGGAGTTCGTGAGACGGACGGTGGAATGGGTCTCACGGGTGTCGGCGTCGCAGATGCCTCAAGCTGCGGCACCGTGACCGTGGTCGACCGTGCCGATTGGCACCGCCAGGCCTCACGCCAGTCCGGCCAGTCATGACACTTCGCCCGGCGCGCGGAGGGTGGGCCAGGTTGGCCGTGCCACTGCTCGGTCTGGTGACCCTGGCCACATGGCTGCTGCTTGGTCGCCCCCCCGACGACACGTTGCTCTGGAACGCCGTCTTCGATATCGGCCACATCGTGCTCTTCGCCGTCGCGACGGCCCTGGTCCGGCAGATGCTCCGGACCGTCTGGCCGGATGGCGCCGAGTGGATTGCAGTCGCCTGGACGTGCGCGATCGTCAGCGGCCTGGCTGTGCTCTCTGAAGTGGTTCAGGTCATGGACCCGACCCGCCATCCGTCGGCTGGGGACGTGGTGCGCGATCTTCTAGGCGCCGGGTTCTACCTGACAGGACGGGCACTGTTGGTCCAACCTGCAACGCGTGTCGCGGCCGTGGGTCTCGTCGCGGCGATGACGCTGTCATTCGCTGCGGCCCTCAGCCCGCTCGCGGGGGTTCGGGCTGTCTACCGCGAGCGAGACCGCGCCTTTCCGACGCTCCTCGCGTTCGGTCACTCGGCCTGGGAGCGTGCCCTGGTGCTGACAAGCGCAATCGAGGAAGCGCCGTGCGATCAGTCTGCGGCGACAGTTCCCTGCGAAGGATTCGTCGATGTGACGTTCTACCCGGACGTCTTCGCTGGCTACGAGATCCGCGAGGTGGCGCCCAACTGGTCGGCATATGACCACATCGCCTTGTGCATCATCCTGCCGCACGGGAACGGTCCGCTTGAACTGGTGGTGCGGGCGCGCGATCGGACTCAGGTCCGAAACGAGGCGGACGGAAGCGAAGTGGTTGTCGAACTCGAGCCCGGCCTGAATGCGGTGTCGATACCATTGTCGACGTTCACAACCGCTTCGACGCGACCGGTCAGCCTTACTCAGATGCGACGTCTGGCAGTCTTCATGACTGGTCTGACGAATTCGTCGCGACTAAAACTCGGTCCATTCAAACTCGTCAGGGGGTCCGGATACCGTTGCCCGCAGGAGGTCGACGAATTCGGTCACAAGTCGCTGGTGCGTCCACGAGTAAGGGTCCACGCCGAGCCGCGCCCAGCGCCTGAGCGCCCCTAGGAGTTCGCCAGCGTAGCGCGCGTGCCTGACATGATCCAGTCGGCGCTCCACGATCGCGGCCCGCGCCACCGCCTCGGTGACCACCCCCAACCTGAGTTCGCGGGTAATCAGGGCTTCGTGGGCCTTGAGCACGTCGTCCAGGTTGTGAAGCCTGGTCAGGCTCGCTGCGTGTTTTCGGTAATAGAGAAGGGGCGCGTCGATTGACGAGAACTCGAATGAATGGCCCGCTCGCAACCACAGTTCCCAGTCGTGTGCCGTCCACACCTCTGTGCTCCATCCACGGAGCTCTTCGATGTCTTCGCGGCGGAATACGGCCGTGTTGAACACGACCATCTCTGCGCCGCTCAGTCCGATGAGCTGTGCCATCTTCGCGGGGCCGGCGATCAGCGTCGGCGGCCGGGTCTCGACGGACCACACCTTCGTGCCTTCGGGTGTCGACATGAAGCGTCGAACACCCGTCAGGGAAATTGTCCTGGCAGGACTGGCTTCGAGCACGGCGACCTGTTGTACCAGTTTCGTCGGTGCCCACAAGTCGTCGCCATCGATCGTCGTGAAGTATTTCCCACGCGCGACTGCGATACCGGCGTTGCGCGCTGCTCCGAGACCCTGCTGGTGCTGCTGGATGAGACTGACGCGGGCGTCCTGCCTCGCCAGGCCGGCCACGACCTCGACCGTGTTGTCGCGAGATCCGTCGTCGATGACGATCAGTTCCAGGTCGTCCATCTGCGCGAGCACGCAGGCCGCCGTCTCGCAGATGTACTGCGCAGAGTTGTGTGCGGGGATGACGACCGAGACGAGAGGGCTCTGCACTATTTCACCGTGCCCCTGGAGGTCAGACCGAGTCTCGACGCGAGTGGTCGGCACAATGCCTTTGCTGACCGACCCAGAGGGATTCGGGAGAGCCGCCATGCAGAGACGACATGGCGCGCGACGCCCATCCACGACCCACGGTCACGACCGAGTTGCTCGGCAAGGCTGATGTGATAATCCGAGACGGCGGCGGCCAGGAGTGTACGCTGCGGCTCTCGGGACTCGGCCTCCAACAGCTGCGACCGGCTCTTCAGTTTGTAGGTGAGAATCCGCGTGGTCTGGCGGGACATGTTGGCGCCGTGCAGACGCCGGAGGAACCCGACGTGATCCACGATGCCGGTGGGGCCACTCCGTGCAGCTCGGTAGGCAAGCTCGAAGTCTTCGCTGGCCAGCAGACCTTCGTCGAACGGCGTCAGCGTGTCGAACAGCGACCGTCGATAGAGGGGCGAACCGGCGATCGAATAATTCTCCGCCGCAAGAATCTGCGTTGCTGCCGCGGGAAGCAACACGCCGTCGAACGCCGGGGCGCGCATCGCGTCTGCCAGCAGCGGACAGGTGGCGAAGTGCGTCTGGGGATACTGACCGGTATCGCCGAAGGCTCGATAGTCCGCGGTCACGAGATGAACGTCTGCATGCGCATCGAGAAACAGTTTCTGCCGTTCGATTTTGTCCGGAC
>JANPKU010000167.1:0-11906 GCA_031426215.1 Actinomycetes bacterium | reverse complement strand
CGACCCAGATCACCGTGCGACCCTCAGCCAACAGCTGATCCATCACGGCGCCGGCGCGTTCGGTGTACTCCGCCACCCATTCGGCCTCGTTGGCCACCGGATCACCGATGATGAATTCGCCAGTCTCGTCGGCGAGGCCTTGGGCGTCGTTGCCACCGAACGTCGCCACCACGATGTCGGGATCGACGGCGGGCAGCTGAGCCTCGATCTCGGCGGGCCAGTCGAAGAAGTCGGGGCGAGCGAGCCCGGACGACACCTTGTAGTCGAGTTGGGTCTCGACGACGCCGGTGCCATCGAGCAGCGTCTGAAGGTACGGACCGAACGTGCCGGCGTCACTGTCGCCGACGATGAACACCGTGGCTCGGTTCTCGGCGCTTGCCGGTCCGGTGTTGACCGGTTCGGTGTCGACCGGTGTCGTGGTCACCGGCTCGGTCGCCGCATCGACGTCGATCGAACTGCTCACCGACTCCGTGCCCCCGTCGACGACCGATTGGTCTGTTGCACCACCAACTGCGGTGCCGTCGTCTCCGCCGGCGAACAGCGCCGACACCCCTCTGAACACCATGAACGCCAGAACCACGACGACTGCGAGCGCGCCCAATCGGCGAACGACGTAACGACGACTGCTGGGTCGGCGACGGGTGTCGGGCGTTGAGGGCACGGGGCACCCAGGCTATTGGGGTCGCCGTCCTCGATGACGTCATGCCCAGCGCCATGTGAACGCTCGATGACCGCACCGCCGAACTGGCGCGGTGCTCCGTTACCAGCGAGTAGCTTGAGTCCTACGTGAACACGAGAGGCGCAATCGCGTCTGCTCGCCTCATGAACCAAACCAATTCATCCTGAAGGGGAGAACATGATCAAGAGCAAGAAACTGCTCGCTATCGGCGTCATCGCGGCGCTCGGCCTCGCAGCCTGCGGTAGCGACGACGACACCGGAAGTGCATCGACCGACGGTCCCGAAGGCACCGAGGCGATGACCGAGGACACCGAGGCCATGACCGAAGGTACCGAGGCGATGACCGAGGGCACCGAGGCAATGGCCGAAGGCGATGGCGCAACCGTCGGCGTGGTGTTCGACATCACCGGCCGTGGCGACCGTTCGTTCAACGACGCCGCTGGCGCCGGTCTCGATCAGGCCGTCGAAGAACTCGGTGTCACCGGCATCGAGTCGACCCCGACGGGCGACGGCGACCGTGCCGAGCGCGTCCAGGGACTCGTCGACGAAGGCGCTGGCCTCGTCGTCGGCGTCGGCTTCCTGTTCGGTGACTCGATCACCGCAGTCGCCACCGCCGACCCCGACACGAGCTTCGCGATCATCGACTCCGTCGTCGATCTGCCGAACGTCGCATCGCTGGTGTTCGCCGAGAACGAGGGTTCGTTCCTCGTCGGCGCGGCCGCAGCGCTGAAGAGCCAGACCGGCACGATCGGCTTCATCGGTGGCGTCGAGAACGACCTCATCAAGAAGTTCGAGGCCGGCTACACCGCAGGCGCCATGGCCGTGAACCCCGACATCGAGGTGTTGGTCAACTACATCAGCCAGCCGCCGGACTTCTCGGGCTTCAACGACCCGGCCAAGGGCAAGGAACTCGCTGCCGCCCAGTACGAGGCCGGCGCTGACATCGTCTACTCGGCCGCTGGTGGCTCGGGTCTCGGTGCCTTCGAGGCCGCTGCCGCTGCAGGTGCACCCGGCGACGTGTGGGCGATCGGTGTCGACTCCGACCAGTACGAACTGGTCTCGCCCGAGCTCCAGCCGTACATCCTGACCTCGATGCTCAAGAAGGTCGACGTTGCGACTTTCGAGACCATCAAGGCGTTCAACGACGGCTCGTTCGCCGGTGGCGTGCAGGTCTTCAACATCGCCTCCGACGGTGTCGGCTATGCGACGTCAGGCGGCTACGTCGACGACATCGCCGGTGAACTCGACGACTTCGCAGCGCAGATCGCTGCGGGCGACATCGTGGTCCCTGAAGCTCCCTGAGCCGAACTGAAATATCAGGACCGCATCGGCTGATGCGTGCTTGACAACAGGTGACGATGCCCGTTCGGCCCCGGCCGTGCGGGCATCGTCGCGTCTGCGCTGGCTTCGACCGCACCATCCGGACAGGGCGTGAAAACTCAACGTGCCGGGGCCCGCAGGCCCCGGCACGTTGCGTCCTGTGCGTCTCGTTGTCGAGGCGTCAGTAACTCGACGAGTGACCGATCAGATCACGAACCCGATCACATCGACGATGACGTGGGTGGCGTTCTGACCGGCAGTGATCGAGATCCTGCCGTTCTCGTCGACCGCCGCAAACGTGGTTGCGGCCACTGCGGTTCCGGTCGTCGTCCAGTTCACCGTGCTCGAGTTGGGTACCTGGGCGACCCCGCCCGCGTACACCGTCAGGAAGCCGCCGACCTCGGTCTCGGTCACCGTGACGGTGATGATGCCGGCGCGCACACCGGCGGGGAGCTGCAGGTCGACCTGTCGAGTCTCGTTGACCTTGATCTTGCCGACCGGGAGGTTACGCGAGTCGTAGACGCGGACCGGAACCTGGTTGAACTGTGTCTCGCTCGAGCGAGCAGCCACCTGGCCGCGCACGGCACCGCCCGGGAACTCGGCGGTGTGCACGTTGACGTAGTAGCCGGCGGGGTCGGCGATGATCTCGTCGATGAGCGCTCCGTCGGCAGGCACGCACTTCGTGAGCTCGGGGCCGGTCTCGGTGCCGGTGAGTGCGAAGTTGAGTACGACCGGGCCGGCGGTACCGACTCGAGCCTCGTGGATGTGCGACGCAACCCACGACCCGACGTTCGTGGTGCTGAGCTGGATGCACACCTCGCCCTTGGTGGGGCTGGCGTTGACGACAGCGAAGCCGAAGCCGTCGGGGTCACCTGCGGTCGGTACCTCTTCGGTGCCGCCCTTCAGGTGGGCGACGAGCGGGACGGCAGGTGCGTTGCCCGGGCTGGGGCGGGCACCGGAGAGGGCAGCCACGTTGGTGATGACACCGACGCCGAGGCCGATGGTGGCTGCGAGCGGGATGAGTAGATGCTTCTTCGAAAGACCCATGAGGTCACTCCGTTTCTCGTGCGTGCGCACGTCGTTGACGCCGGTCGACGTCGGGTGGGATCCTTCGGACCGTACACCTGACTCCGAAGGGGCGAAAGGTCCGGCCCCATTCTTCCTTGCGACCGTGTCCGATCGGCTAGAACAGACATGATGAGCGACACGGGCGGAGCCTCGACCGACACGGCGAACGCTCCGATCGCCATTCAACTGACCGACATCGTCAAGCGATTCCCCGGCGTGATCGCCAACGACGGCGTGAACCTCACCGTGCGCAAGGGATCGGTGCATGCCATCGTCGGCGAGAACGGCGCCGGGAAGTCGACGCTCATGAAGACCCTGTACGGGGCCCATCAACCCAACGAGGGAACGATCACCGTCAACGGCCACGACCGTGTCTTCTCCTCACCGAAGGATGCCATCGCCGACGGCATCGGCATGGTGTTCCAGGCCTTCATGCTGGCCGTCAACCTCACGGTCTGGGAGAACATCGTGCTCGGCCAGGAGCCGGGAACGAAGTTGTCGCTCAACACCAACGAGGCACGAACCCGGATACGGGACCTCGGCGAGCGCTACGGACTCGACGTCGACCCCGACGCATTGATCTCCGATCTGGGTGTCGGCGACAAGCAGCGTGTCGAGATCTTGAAAGTGCTCTACCGCGGCGCCGACATCCTCATCCTCGATGAGCCGACGGCGGTACTCGTCCCCCAAGAGGTCGACTCGCTCTTCGAGTCGTTGCGAGAACTCACCGAACAAGGCGCGACCATCGTCTTCATCTCCCACAAGCTCGACGAAGTGCTGAAACACGCCGACGCCATCACCGTGATCCGGCAGGGCAAGACGGTGGGTGAGATCCCCGATCCGAGCACGGTCACCGCACGCGACCTTGCCGAGATGATGGTGGGGAGCGAACTCCCGACACCGGAGACCCGCCAGAGCACCGTCACCGACATTGCTGTGCTGGAACTCACCGACGTCACCGTGCCGAACACAGAGGCGGGTGGGCGCGACGCTGTCCGAGACGTGAGCTTCACCGTGCATCGCGGCGAAATCGTCGGGATCGCCGGCGTCGAGGGCAACGGACAGAGTGAACTGGTCCGAGCGCTCGTGGGACTGCTTCCATCGACAGGACACATGGTGCTCGATGGCGACGAGATCGCTGCGCTGTCGACCAGGGAACGGCGCGATGCCGGCATCGGCTACATCTCCGAGGACCGACAGAAGGACGGCCTCGTGCTCCCGTTCACACTCTGGGAGAACGCGGCGCTCGGGCACCAGCACCGACCCCCGTTCGCCAAGGGGCCGTGGATGAACGTTGCCGGTACCAAGGAGCGGACCGAGAAGATCGTCGACGAGTTCGATGTCCGCACGCCCGGCATCAACGTGCCAGCGTTCACACTGTCGGGCGGTAATCAGCAGAAGCTGGTCGTCGGACGGGAGATGACCGCCGAGCCCAAGGTGCTCGTCGCTGCCCACCCTACTCGCGGCGTCGACGTCGGCGCTCAGTCGGTGATCTGGGACATCCTCAAGGACGCTCGTGCTGCAGGCCTCGGCACCGTGCTGGTGTCGGCTGACCTCGAGGAGTTGATCGGACTGTCGGATCGTCTGCTCGTGATGTTGCGCGGCGAGATCGTTGCCGAGGTCGATCCGGCCACGGTCACCCCGGCCGACCTCGGTTCGTACATGACCGGCGCACGGACGGGAGCACACTGATGTTGGAACGAATCTGGCGTGCATCGCTCGCACCGCTGGTCGCCGCCGCCGCAGCGATTCTGATCTCGTCGATCGCCCTCTTGATCTCGGGAAACAACCCGATCAATGCATTCCTCGAGATGTGGAAGACGATCGATTCGACACAGTCGGTCGTCATCATCATCAACACCGCCGTCCCGCTCTACGTCTCCGGGGTTGCCGTGGCCATCGGGTTCAAGATGAACCTCTTCAACATCGGCTCGAACGGCCAGTACATCCTCGCGGCTCTCATCGCCGGCTGGGCCGGTGCCGCGGTCAGCCTGCCGCCACTCCTGCACGTGCCATTCGTCTTCCTCGTCGCGATGTCGGTCGGCGGCTCGTGGGCATTGATCGCCGCGATCCTCAACGTCACCCGCAATGTCAACGTGGTGGTGTCGACGATCATGCTGAACTACATCGGCATCGGACTCACGGCCTTCTTGTTGTCGGAGTACTTCCGTGATGACGCCAACGGCGGCCTCGTCGCCCAAACCAAGGTGATGCCGAAGTCGGCCCAACTCCCGGCGCTGAACCCGATCTTCGAGTTCTTCGGGTTCAACTTCGCCCCGGGTGTGCAGGTGCTCGGGTTCCTGCCGTTCGCGATCCTCCTCGGTGTGCTCTATCACATTCTCCTCAATCGCAGCCTGTTCGGTTACGAGCTGAAGCTCTCGGGCATGAACGCCGACGCGGCACTGTCGGCGGGCGTCAATCCGAAGAAGATGGTGCTGATCACACTCTTCATGTCCGGTGCGGTGGCGGGCATGATCGGGCTGCCGTTCCTCCTCGCCGATCCGACGTTCCTCAAGTACGGCGACGCCTTTCCGTTCCAACTCGGTTTCACCGGCCTCGGCCTTGCCCTGCTCGGCCGCAACAGCCCGGTCGGCATTGCCGCCGCGGCAATCGTGTGGGCCACGATCGAGCGGGCGACGCAGCGCCTCGGACCACTCGGAATTCCCCCCGAGATCGGCAAGATCCTGCAGGGCTCCTTCCTCCTGGCCGCCGTGATCGCCTACGAGGTGGTGAGGCGCCGTAACGATGCGGCGGCAGCCGAGGAAGCTGCGAGAGCCACGTCCGTCGATCAATCGCCTCCCCCGCAGGCCGAGCCGAGCCCGATCGGAGCGAGTTCATGAGCGCCACCATCAACGCCCCCATCGTCGCTCCCGAGCAGTCACCGAGGCGTTCGTCGGCCCGCACACGGATCGTGCTCCTCGTCATGGTCGGCGTCGCAGTCATGTCAGCGGCGCGGATCATCTCCGACACTCCCGACCTCACATCGAGCGGCACCTTCGGTGTCGCACTCCGCCTCGCAGCACCGATCGGGCTCGCCGGTCTGTCGGGTCTCGTCGCCGAACGAAGTGGCACGATCAACATCGGACTCGACGGCATGATGGTGATGGGTACCATCTCCGCCGGCTGGTGGGGGTGGCAGTACGGGCCGTGGATGGCACTGGTCGGCGGCATCGTCGGCGGCATGCTCGGCGGACTGCTCATGAGCGTCGCCACCACCACGTTCGGGGTCAACCACATCGTCGCCGGCGTCGCCATCAACCTCATCGCGCCGGGTGTCGCCCGTTTCATGGCGAGCGAACTGTTCGTCGACGTGCAGGGCGGGTCGGTCACGTCGTCGCCCGGCAACAAGGGAAGCATCGGTTCGTTCACGATGCCGTTCCTGTCGGGCGGTGATCTGTTCGGCTGGACGACGCCGGACATCTTGGGCTGGTTCGAGGACACCGGGTGGTTCATGATCGCCGACGCGGCCGGTTTCCTGAGAGGTATGACCACCGCTGTGACCTGGGACGTGGTCATCGCGGTGGGGTTGTTCTTCGGGATCGCCTACCTCCTGTGGCACACGCCGCTCGGGCTGCGGTTGCGCTTCAGTGGTGAGCGCCCGTCGGCTGCAGCGTCGCTCGGGGTGTCGGTCCACAAGATGCGCTACATCGGCATGGCGATGTCCGGTGCGCTCGCCGGAATGGGCGGTGCCATCCTCGTGCTGTTCTCGAATCGGTACCAGGAGAACCAGGTCGCCGGTCGAGGATTCCTCGGCCTCGCCACGATGATCTTCGGTAACTGGATGCCCGCCGGCACGGCCGCCGGCGCCGCCCTGTTCGGCTACGCGCAGGGCATCACGTTGCGGACCAACCCAGCCGCACTGGTGAACGCCTTGTTCCTCGCAGCCGCTATCGGGTTGGTGGTGACGGCGCTCTACATGGCGTATCAACGCTCGCTGACCGGTGCCGGGACCGTGCTGGCGTTCTCGGTCGTCGCGTTCTGGGCGTACTTCTCGGTACAGGAGCCGAACAATCAGCTCGTGTTCGTCACGCCGTACGTGGTCACGCTCATCGCCGTGTCGGTCGGCGCTCAACGGCTCAGACCGCCCGCCGAGGAAGGCATCCCCTGGTTCAAGGGGATGCAATAGCCCTGGCCCGGCGCGCGACACTCCACGTGTGACGATCACCCTCGACCAGGCTCGCGAACTGCCCAAGGTACTGTTGCACGACCACCTCGACGGTGGCCTGCGGGTTGCGACCGTGCTGGAGTTGGCCGACCAGATCGGCTGGCTGCTTCCGACCACCGACCCGGACGAGCTGCAGGCGTGGTTCACCCGGGGCGCCGAGACGGCCGACCTCCTGCAATACCTGGCCACCTTCGAGCACACGCTCGCCGTGATGCAGACGCCCGACCAGCTCGAACGAATCGCGCAGGAAGCGGTGGTCGATCTCGCCGACGACGGTGTCGTCTACGCGGAGATCCGGTTCGCTCCGGAACTGCATCAGCAACACGGGTTGGCGCTGGAGGCCGTGGTCGAAGCGGTCACGTCGGGGTTCCGTGGTGGCGAGAAAGCTGCAGCCGAACGGGGCTCGGTGATCGTCGTGAACGCGATCCTGTGCGCGATGCGCACCGGTGAGCGATCGGTCGAGATCGTCCAGCTCGTCGACCGACTGAAGGCGTGGGACGACAAGGTGGTGGCATTCGACCTGGCCGGGGCCGAGACCGGCTTCGCTCCGTCGCTGCATGCCGAGGCGCTGGCGTTCGCCCGGTCGGCGCTGCTCAACGTCACGATCCACGCGAGCGAACCACCGGATCTCGAGCTGATCTCCGATGCACTCGCTCACGGGGCTCATCGCATCGGTCATGGCGTCCGCCTGCGATCCGACACCAACCTCGTCGACGCGACCGATGCGGGGAGCGTGCGATCGACGGAGCTGACGCTCGGCCCGCTCGCCCAGTACGTGCTCGATCACCAGATCCACCTCGAGATGGCACCGACGTGCAACGTGCAGATCGGGGCCGTGCCGAGCGTGGCCGAACACCCGATCGGGCCGTTCCTCCGGGCGGGGTTCAACGTCGGCTACAACACCGACAATCGGCTGATGAGCAACGTGATGCCGTCGAGCGAACTCGACGCCGTCGCAACCGCCCACGATCTCACGATGGCCGAGATGGAGCGCCTCGCAACGAACGCGATGATGTCGTCGTTCGCTGGGATGGACACCCGCCGCCGCATCGTCGCCGAACAGATCACACCTGGCTACGCCCCGCACTGACGACCGATTGTTCGAGATGTGCGCGGGACCGGGTACGCCGTGTCCCCAGGCACATCTCGAACAGCGCGCCAACTACGATTGCGGCCGTGCTCAGCGTTGATCAGATCGAGTCGTACGAACGTGACGGTTTTCTGGTGGTCCCCGACTTCGCGTCCGCCGAGTCGCGGACTCGGCTCCGTCAGCGGGCCCTCGACATCGTCGACGAATGGCAGCCATCCGAACAGCGATCGGTGTTCACCACCAACCAGCAGGCCCGCGTGTCCGACGGCGAGTTCCTCGCCAGTGGATCTGCCATCTGGTGTTTCTTCGAGGAGCACGCGTTCGGTCCCGACGGCGAACTGACCCAGCCGAAGGAACTGAGCATCAACAAGATCGGTCACGCCCAACACGACCTCGACGACGAGTTCGAGCAGTTCTCGTACGACCCACGGCTCGCCGAGATCGCCGACGACATCGGCATCGTCGACGCTCGTGCGCTGCAGTCGATGTACATCTTCAAGCAGCCGCACATCGGCGGCGAAGTCGGTTGTCACCAGGACGCCACATTCCTGTACACCGACCCGATCTCGGTCACCGGCTTCTGGTTCGCGATCGAAGACGCCACGCTGGACAACGGCTGTCTGTGGGCGGCGCCGGGTGGGCATCGCGGCCCGCTTCGCGAGCTGTTCAAACGACACGACTCCGGCGAGGGCACGCTGATGGAATCCCTCGACGCCACGCCGCTGCCCGAACCGCCACCGCTCGGCAGCGAGTTGGTCCCGCTCGAGGTGCCAGCGGGCACGCTGGTCGTATTGAACGGCCGGCTCCCCCACTGGAGCGACGTCAACCGATCAGGCGTCAGCCGCCACGCCTACTCGCTGCACTGCATCGCCGGCGACGCCGAGTACCCCGACTGGAACTGGCTCCAGCGTCCAGCCGACATGCCGCTGCGCTTC
Source organism: Actinomycetes bacterium (assembly GCA_031426215.1). Lineage (GTDB taxonomy): Bacteria > Actinomycetota > Acidimicrobiia > Acidimicrobiales > Ilumatobacteraceae > Sva-07. The sequence goes on along the minus strand of JANPKU010000167.1, from coordinate 2,649 downwards.
CTCGGCTGAGTGTTCGAGAGGTGCCAGGGGACTCGGCGTAGCCGGTCCCGAGCACATCTCGAACAGTCAGGCGGGGGTGCCGAATTGGCGGTCGCCGGCGTCGCCCAGACCGGGGACGATGAACGCGTCGTCGTTCAGGTGATCGTCGATCGAGGCGGTGAAGAGGCGAATCGACAGGCCCGCCTTCTCGAGCGTGGCGAGGCCCTCTGGCGCAGCGAGCGCACAGACGACGGTGATCGGTTCCGGGGCGCCGCGTTCGAGCAGCAGGCGAATCGTGTGGACCAAGGACCCGCCCGTTGCGACCATCGGGTCGAGCACGATCACCGGGCGGCCGGCGAGTGACTCCGGCAGCTTGTTCACGTACGGCTCAGGCTGGTGGGTCGTCTCGTTGCGGGCCATGCCGATGAAGCCGATGTCGGCGTTCGGGAGCAACGCCTGCGCCGGACCGACGAAGCCCAGACCGGCGCGAAGGATCGGAACCACGACGGGTTGCACTGCAATGCGCCGAGCCGGCGCAGTGGTCAACGGTGTCTCGACGGTGCCATCGATCGTCGGCAAGGTCCGGGTCGCCTCGGCGATCAACAGGCCGCCGATCCGCTCGAGGTTCTGTCGGAACAGTGCGTTCGGCGTGTCCCGGTCGCGGATGCGGGCCAGGGCATCGGTGCACACCGGGTGATCGACGATGGTGATGTCCACTGCCATGTCAGGCCGCCCCGAGGGAGAGTTCGGACTTCAGGATCGAGTAACGCGGTTTGATCACACCGTTGATCAGCTTGAGCCGTTCGGGGAACGGAGCGAACGACGACTTCATCGCGTTCACGGTGAGCCATTCGAGGTCGTCGAGACCCCACCCGAACGCATCGTGAAGCTTTTGCATCTCCTTGGTCATCGACGTGTTGCTCATCAGTCGGTTGTCGGTGTTCACCGTCACGCGGAAGCGCAGCCGTCGCAGCATGCCGATCGGATGGTCGGCAATCGATGGCACGACACCGGTGTTGACGTTCGACGTCGGACAAAGCTCGAGCGGGATGCGTCGGTCTCGGATGTAGGTGGCCAATCGACCCAGCTTCTCCGAGCCGAGACCATCGCCCGGGTCGATGTCGTCGACGATCCGCACGCCGTGCCCGAGGCGCTCGGCGCCACAGAACTGCACCGCCTCCCAGATTGACGGCAGCCCGAACGCTTCGCCGGCGTGAATGGTCGAGTGGAAGTTCTCACGGTTGACGTACTGGAACGCGTCGAGATGGCGAGACGGTGGATAGCCCGCCTCAGCGCCCGCGATGTCGAAACCCACGACGCCGGCATCTCGGAAGCGCACAGCCAACTCGGCGATCTCGAGCGAACGTGCAGCGGTGCGCATCGCCGACACGATCGAGTAGATCGTGAGCTCGGTACCGGCCGAGCCACGCCGGAAACCGTCGAGCACCGCCTCCATCACCTCGTCGAGTGTCATGCCCTTCTCGGTGCTCAGTTCGGGCGCGAATCGCACTTCGGCGTACACGACGCCGTCAGCTGCGAGGTCCTGTGCACATTCGTATGCAACTCGTTCGATCGCGTCACGATCCTGCATCACGCCGACGGTGTGGGCAAACGTCTCGAGATACAGCACGAGGTCGTTGCGCTTGGCACCGCGGTTGAACCACGTGGCGAGATCGTCGACGTCGGTCGTCGGCAGATCCTTGTAGCCGAATTCCCGAGCGAGTTCGATCACGGTGTGTGGACGGACGCCTCCGTCGAGGTGGTCATGGAGCAGCGCCTTGGGCGCTCGTTGGATCAGATCGGCCAGCGACATGGGGCCACGCTACCGACGGCTGGGTCGGGTGTCGGACACCAGCGATTCGAGCAGCGAGCGGAGAGTGGCCGGGTCGAGGTCGACGGCTTCGCCGTAGAGTTTCACCTTGGGCTCGGTGCCGCTGGGGCGGATCTGCAGCCGGATGCCTCCGTCGAGCATCAGACGCACCAAGTTGGCTTCCGGATATGACTGCACCGACACCACGCTGCGGCCCGCGACGTTGCTCGGAGGGTCCGCCTCGATCGACGCCACCCACGTAGCACCGTCGGTGGGCGCCATCTTCACCGACAACTCGGCGGTCACGTATCGTCCGAACCGCTCGGCGATGGCGTCGAGGCGATTCTGCAGCGTGTGACCTTCGGACTCGGCCACCGCTGCGATCTCGGCCATCAGCACCGCTGCGGTGATCCCATCCTTGTCGAGCGGGCGAGGAGCGACCAGGTAGCCGAGCGCCTGCTCGTAGCCGAGCACCAACCGCACGTCCGGGCGTTCGGTGGCGATCTTGCCGATCCACTTGAAACCGGTGAACGTCTCCTCGCTGTGCACCCCGGCGGCCTCGGCCATCCGTGCGAGCAGCGACGACGACACCAGGGTGGTCACCACGAGCCGGTCGTCACCGGTGGTGTTGGCAAGGATGTAGTCGGCGAACAGCCAGCCGATCTCGTCGCCGCTGAGCCGACGCCACGAACCGTCGGTCTGCGGGATCGCAACACCGAGCCGGTCGGCGTCGGGATCGTTCGCCAGCGCCACCTTGGCATCACTGGCCTGCGCTTCGGCAAGCAGAAGGTCCATCGCTCCGGGTTCCTCCGGGTTCGGAAACGACACCGTCGGGAACGTGCCGTCGGGCTCCTGCTGCT